>JAADHR010000214.1 GCA_013151735.1 Calditrichota bacterium
AGAAGAATCTGGTGCCAAAGATATAATTTTGTTGGGAGATCAGCCAATAAAATGGTTTTTGAATTATTACGATGGGAGATGGAGACGATTATCAGATTTTCAGCCGTATGGTAAGAAGCACATTGTGGAAATTAGTGGGAAAGAATATAGAGTGCTGGCGCTGGCGCATCCAAGGCAAATAGCACAATTAGGACGTTCAAATCGAAGATGGTTTGACGTGCACCAAGAGTGGTTGAAATCTTGAAAACGGGAGTAGGCTAACCCCGTGTTAAGCTGACCCATCTATTGGTAAGAGGATAAACGTAGCAGTTTTGAGAGATTCACTTGGGGCAAAGCGAGACTGTGATAATATACCGACGAGCGGCTTTCGCTTTCGATTGGAAATGGAAAAAATTCCTGCAAAAAGGGATCACTTTTGGAAAAATTTATGTTAAATTAAAAATATGGGTCTGCTGGAATTTTTATGGGAATTATTTTAGCGGAGCTTACTAAAAGAAATCTTTAAAAAAATGGCAAGACCCAGTCCGTATTTTTTATTGTACGGCAAAAAGCATCAGTGGAAACAGTGAAAGGAAAGAGCCTGTTTTTTTATTCTTATATGGACACGGTGTAACGTCTCATTTAACAAGTATTGGGTAGAATCAGTCCATTTCTGACCCTCCCTCCGGCCCCCTCCCTGAGATCAGGGAGGGGGAGTCAGGGGGTGGGTTCAAAAGGCCGGGTTCATTCCAAAAAATTGTCTTTTCAAAAAAAACAGTAGAACTAAACATATTAAAACCTAATTTCTACGAAAGACGCCTTCAATGATTCGGGAAACGGATTTTTTGGTAGTGGGAAGCGGAATTGCAGGGCTCAGTTTTGCGTTGAAGTCCGCCGAGCATGGTACGGTAGCCATCATAACGAAAAAAGAAAAAGCAGAATCGAACACAAATTATGCGCAGGGGGGAATTGCTTCGGTTGTGAGTCCGGATGACTCCTTTGATTTGCACATTCAGGATACGCTGGCGGCAGGAGCCGGGCTGTGCCACCGGGATGCCGTGGAATTGATTGTAAAAAAGGGTCCGAAACGCTTGAAGGAATTGATGGAATGGGGGGTAAAGTTTTCACAAAAAGCGAATGGAACCCTCGATCTCGGGCGGGAAGGCGGGCACTCCAAAAACCGGATTGTTCATGCGGCCGATCTGACCGGAAGAGAAGTGGAGCGGGCGTTGCTCAATGCGGTCATGAACCATCCCAGAATTCATATTTACGAAGACCATGTGGCCCTTGAAATTCTTACCGAGCATCACTTGGGTCTCCGTGCGGAGCGCGCGGCTAAAATTCCCCACACCTGGGGGGCGTACGTTTTAAATGTGGATAAAAATCGCGTAGATGTATTTCTGGCTAAAATCGTGCTGCTTGCAACGGGCGGAACCGGCCATGTTTACCTTCATACCACAAATCCCTCCATTGCCACCGGCGACGGAATCGGTATGGCCTACCGGGCCGGAGCCTGGATTGCCAATCTGGAATTTATGCAGTTTCATCCCACAGCCCTGCATTATCCGGGAGCCAACTATTTTCTCATCTCCGAGGCCGTGCGCGGGTTTGGCGGTATTTTACGGAATAGCCGGGGTGAGGCCTTTATGGAGCGTTACCACCCGTTAAAAGATCTGGCGCCCCGGGATATTGTGGCCCGGGCAATCGATGCGGAGCTGAAGAAAAGCGGCGATCCTCACGTCTTTTTGGATGTAACCCATCTGAATTCTGAAAAGGTAAAAGAGCACTTTCCGAATATTTACGCGTACTGTGCATCGCTTGGATTGGATATTACAAAGGAGCGTATTCCCGTTGTACCGGCTGCACACTACATGTGTGGCGGCGTGGTCACGGACCTGAAGGCTCGTACGTCCATCTCGGGACTCTACGCCGCGGGGGAGGTGGCTTGCACCGGGGTACACGGGGCCAATCGTCTGGCATCCAATTCCCTGTTGGAGGGGTTGGTTTTTTCACACGAGGCCTATTTGGATGCCGCCAAACACCTGGATGTTGTGGAGATTCCACCGGGTCTTCCGGAATGGGCCGAAGAAGGGACGGTGAATTCGGATGAGTGGGTTTTGATTTCGCACGACCGGGTGGAAATTCAAACCGTTATGTGGGATTATGTGGGTATCGTTCGTTCCAATTTGCGGTTGGAACGGGCTGCCCGGCGGATGGGACTGCTTGCCAGTGAAATTGAGGATTTTTACAAGCGGACCAAGGTGTCTGAAAAGCTGGTTGAACTGCGCAATCTGGTAACTGTGGCCCGTTTGATTATCGGATCGGCACTGTACCGGCGCGAAAGCCGCGGACTCCACTACACAACCGATTATCCTGAGCAGGATGATGAGTTCTGGAAACACGATACATTTGCCCATCGGGATTTTGGCTTTGTTCACAGCCTGCCGCATCCCATCGTGTGGGATGAAGATTTTTAGGCGTTTGAAGTGTGTAATGAACTGGTAAAAGGGGTTTTAAAAAAACTACAGTGAATCATTCAGAGAACAGGAACTCTATTTTATGTTAGTCGGATTAACCATTGAAAAATATCGGGGAATTGAACCGTCGATTTTGTTGAATTTTGTTCGGGTTGTGGGAGTGCGTTTTGCCGAAACAACGGAGTCCATTTTTGAAGATCTGGAATCGGTGCTGCGCGTGAAAAGGCAAACAAAACTGGGGTTGCATCTGCCCATCGTTGAACAAGATGGCTATGATTTTTCATGCGTGGCAGCGAAAGACCGCATTAACCGGTTGATTGAAAATGTAAATGCCCACTGGCAGGAACTCGATTTACAGTATTGCCTGAGCCATCCGCCGGAAAATCATGTTCAAAAAGTGGAAGGACCCGTTTCCAGAGACTTTCTTTTTGAAAATTTAAAACGCCTGGAACCACCCGTCATTATCGAAAATATTCCCGAGGTTAAAGGATTCGAGTTTCGTCCCTTTTATGAGGAAGCCAAACAAGCAATGGGAGAAAAGCTCTGGGGGATGTGCTTTGACGGACCCCACGCCTTTTTGAGCCGGCCGGACTGGCTGGAGCTGTACGAGGAATTCAAACAGGATATTCGCGTAATTCACCTTTCGGATTGCTCCAAAACGGAGGATCTTCACATGCCATTCGGGCAGGGGGGCGTTTTGCCGGTTGAGGAGCTCTTGGTGCGTCTTCAGAAGGACCGGTACGCCGGCATTATCAATCTGGAATTACTGCCCAAATCCCTGCGAGACATTCAACCGGTCATCGACAGTTATTTAATGATTCTAAAGAAATTCAATACCCCCAAATATATCCGGGATAAACTGAGAATGGTATTTATTCTCCCATTCTTAAAAAAGTTCATCTAAAAAACATTACGGCCCAAACACCAATCGACAAATAAAGAGGGCTGCCAGAATACCCACTGCATCAGCGGTCAACCCGGCCAGAACAGCGTGCCGGGTTTTCTTGATTCCCACGGCCCCAAAGTACACGGCGATCACATAAAATGTGGTTTCCGTGGAGCCGTAGATGGTAGAGGCCAGGCGGCCAATGAAGGAATCGGGCCCGTGGGTTTTTAGCAGTTCCGTGACAAGTCCCAGTGTGCCGCTGCCGGAGAGAGGGCGCATGAGGGCCGCTGGCAGAACCTCTGCCGGAAACCCGATTAGGTTTGTAACGGGAGACATGAGTTTTACGAATAAATCCATTGCTCCCGACGCCCGAAACATTCCGATGGATACCAGTATGGCCACGAGATAAGGGATAATCATAATGGCCACGTCAAACCCTTCTTTGGCACCGTCCACAAAGACTTCGTAAACATTTACTTTCTTGATGAAGGCAATGACCGGAATAAAAAATAGCAGAACCGGAATAGCCCAATTCGAAAGAAGGGTAATAAATTCCCGAAATAGTGCTCCCATGGTTGTCTCCTTACGATTCGTTATTCGGTGATTCGGGTTCAGAGGCATGTGAGTCGGTTGTTTCGGCGAGCTCCGGCTCGGCCTTCATCCGGAAGAAGGGCAGCTTTTCATAAACCTTCGAGGCAATAATAGCCGTAATCGTAGCCATGGTTGAAGCGAAAATGGTTGTGCCGATAATTTCCCACGGATTTTTCGATCCCATTTGAATTCGTACGGCGATCATGGTAGCAGGAATCAGCGTAATGCTGGCGGTATTGACTCCCAGAAAAAGAACCATGGCATTTGTGGCTGTGTCCTTTTTGGGATTGATTTTTTGGAGTTCCTCCATCGCTTTCAGCCCCAGCGGAGTGGCTGCATTGCTCAGGCCCAGCCAATTGGCGCTGATGTTGAGGATCATGGCGCCCATGGCCGGATGTTCCGGAGGAACGTCCGGGAAGAGCCGTGTCATAATAGGTTTGAGTAATCGGGCCAGCATCCGTACCAGACCGCCTTCCTGGGCAATTTTCATGATGCCCAGCCAAAAGGCCATAATTCCAATCAGGGCGAATGAAATATCCACGGACACTTTGGCCATGTTGAATGCGGCTTGTGTGACCTCCTGGATGCGGCCGTTAATACCGCCGATGATAATAGACACGGCGACCAGAAATAACCAGATATAATTAAGCATGAAAAACCTCCACAGATTACGGGTCAAAACGTACCAACTTAAACTAAAAAACTACAATTTTTTGGATAGAAATCAAGTGTTTTTTTGAACAAGCACTATTCCGTTTTTTCCTTGCATTTCAACCAAAAAAAGAATATTTTTATGCCAATGATGAGAAGGAGGATTTTGTGAAACTTGCAGATGATTTCAAACGAAAATCTCGAAATTTGGTGATTGGACTGGCGGGTTTATTTGCAATCGCTTTTGCAGCGGATAAACTCCTGGGTTGGTCCGCACTTTGCGGATCAGTTTGCCACTGGGGAGTTGGTCTGATTTTGATGGTGATTGGGTTTGGGGTCGCCTCCGTTTCCGGTCGGCAATTGACGCTGTACGGACGTGCTTCCCAAGACCTGCCGCGGGGCACGACGGACCGAATGGTGACGCAGGGAATTTTCGCTTACGTCCGGCACCCCATGTTCAGCAGTTTTATGTGTATTCTTTTTGGCGTGGGATTCCTCTTGAATTCCAGAGGTTTTACCTTTATTTCGGCTCCGTTGGGGAGCCTTTATCTTATCTGGTTTGCTTATTTTAAAGAAGAGAAAGAGGCCGTTGAAAAATTCGGGGAGGCTTACAAGGAGTATAAAAAACGCGTCCCGCCCTTCTTCCCGTACAAAAAGCCCTTTCATCAGAAATAGGGTTTTATAACCTTGGCCTCTTTGTAATTTAGTGTCAGGGACAGGCCCAAGTTATTGCGAATGTATCTTATTCAACTAGTCGGAGGTTCAAAGCGATTCACATGCCACGTAAAAAAACGGTTAAACCACACCTTCAATCGAAGGTTGAAGCACTTTTTTTGGAACGATCGGGTCGTCGGTTGATGTATTCACCGGTTGAAAAGATTCCCGTTGTTGAAGTAAGCAATTTCCCGACTCTTGGAAAGTTAACCGCCCTTCGATTTCTGGAATGGGTCCAGAACAACCCTGGCGGTGTGGTTTCTTTGCCTACGGGGAAAACGCCGGAACATTTTATCAAATGGGTCACACACTATCTGACCAATTGGCAGCTGCCGGACGTTCAGAAAGATTTGGCGGAAAATGGGGTCGATCCGGCGGTTTATCCGGATATGAAGAGCCTTTATTTTGTCCAGATCGACGAATTCTATCCCATTAATCCGCATCAGCACAACAGTTTTTTCTATTATGTGAATAAATTTTACATTAAGGGATTTGGTCTTGATCCGGAAAAAGCGCTTTTAATCGATACCTCAAAAATCGGAATTCCGGAAGGAAAAGAGATTGAGGACATTTTCCCGGACAACGTGGTGGACATCAGCTTACGTACGCGCCAGGCGATGAACACGCAGGAAAGACTGCAAAAACGGGTAATCGATGCGGTCGATCAGTTCTGCACAAATTACGAAGATTCCATCCGCTCTCTTGGCGGAATTGGATTTTTCCTCGGTGGGATTGGCCCGGACGGGCACATTGCCTTTAATGTCAGGGGATCGGATCATTACTCGACCACCCGGTTAACCACGACCAATTACGAAACCCAGGCCGCGGCTGCGACCGATTTGGGCGGGATTGAGGTGGCCCGAAACCGTCTGGTGATCACCATCGGACTTTCCACCATTACGTACAATAAGGATGCTGTGGCCATTATCATTGCAGCAGGTGAGGCAAAAGCCCGCGTGATTGCCGATGCCATTCAGCATGAGAAAAACAATCTCTATCCGGCCACGGTGCTTCAGGAACTTCCGAATGCCCGTTTCTTTGTGACCCAGGGGGCGGCAAAGCTTTTGCAGGAGCGCCGATTTGAGGATGTCCTCAAAGCGGAAACCCTGCCCGAGGAGAAGATTGAACAGATCATTATTGACCTTGCCCTGTACAAAAAGAAGCGCCTGCGCGATTTGGTGCGAAGCGATTTCACGAGTATTCGGTCCTCGGCGGAGGTTTTGAAGAAAACCGGGCAGGATCCCAAAACACTGGCAAAGAGGGTGGAAGAAAACCTGATCAAAAAAATTGAGGCCGGGTTGGAAACCCCCGAGGGCAAAACCTTCATGCATACGGCGCCCCACCACGACGATATCATGCTCGGATATCTGTCGTACATTGTGCATCTGGTTCGCACGCCAAAGAATAAGCACTTTTTTAATTATATGACCAGCGGGTTCACGGCAGTTACAAACGCCTACGTTTTGGAACTGATGGAAAAGCTGTTGAAGCATATTGAATCCCCTCATTTTCGGGAATTAAAGGAACAGGGGTATTTCGATCCGAATAACGAAAACGCTAAAAATGAGGATATCTATCTTTATCTGGATGGATTGGCTGCCCACAGCCGAACCCGAAAAGAGGAGGCCGAAACCCGCCGTCTTCTTCGGAATATGGTGTACCTATTTGAAGAAGACAGCCTTCCCAATTTAAAAGAACGGACGCGGGAACTGATTAATTACTTCCGGACGCAATATCCCGGCAAGAAGGACGTGCCCCACGTGCAGCAGCTGAAGGGAATGATCCGCGAATGGGAGGCAGATGTCCTCTGGGGATATTTTGGGTTTAACTCGTCGTCCGTAAAACACCTGCGTCTCGGCTTTTACAAGGGGGATATTTTTACGGAGGATCCCAAAATTCAAAGGGATGTTTTGCCCATTCTAAAAATTATGCAGGATATTCATCCGAATGTGGTCACAGTTGCGCTTGACCCGGAGGGAAGCGGCCCGGATACCCATTACAAGGTGATGCAGGCAATTTCAGAAGCTCTGAAAATTTACGAAGAAAAAACCGGCGAAAAGGATATCCGAATTTGGGGGTACCGAAATGTGTGGTACCGATTTCATCCCTCGGAGGCCAATATTTACGTGCCTGTTTCGTTGAATTCCATGGCCATTCTCGAAAAGTCGTTCATGACCTGTTTTGGTTCCCAGCGGTCGGCCTCTTTTCCCAGCTACGAATATGACGGACCGTTTTACCGACTGGCCCAGAATATTATGGTCGAGCAGTATGAGAATGTCAAAACTCTTCTTGGAGATGAGTTCTTTTATGAAAATCCGCATCCCCGGCTTCGCGCCACCCGAGGGCTTACATTTCTGAAGCAGTTGACCCTTCCGGAATTCTATCAGCATTCGTTAGAGCTGCGGAAAACGACGGAAGCCATGGAGTAGGTAAGATTAAATTAAGGGAGGCCGCTGCCTCCCTTTCCTGTTAATCTGTTAAAAGTAAAATTTTTGCTTACGTCCGGCCAATTGCCAATAGCCGATTATCTTAAATTCAGTCCTAACGGATTAGGGGTCATCAGAATAAGGCATATAAACAACTTTTACACCGGTTTATTGAGAACAACCCAAGATAAAGGCCGTGGAAGTCCCCTCTAAAAAGAGGGGATTTAGGGGTGTGTTTTTCTAATCTCCGTGTGTTCGCAAGATAATTTTGAAAGAAACAAAATAACACACTCTGCTCATGCCAGTAGGTCATTGGCGTTAACTTAAGCCGAATTGTCACGAGCTTCAGAGGCTGTGTAAAAATGAAGACAATTTGCGTTATGACGTCATGGCTGACGACCGATGCGAGCGAAATTGGAAATATGTCCACTGGCGTGTAATCTCACGGAAGGATTTGAAAAAGAGCGCATCCTCGCCTGCTAATTGGCACTTGGTGTCAGTCAAGAATGTTATTAACCTATCGTCCCTATGGGACTTTTGAACAGTTCTTTTTTATTGGTTACAAACATGTCGTCCCTACGGGACTGTGTTTATTGCTGTTAGTTTAGGATTAGCCAATCCGTATATGGGAGCGCCGTTAGGTGCGAGATGTTTGTAGTGAATAGGGTGCCCCGTTAATTTAAGTGCCGTAGGTACGAAAGATTAACAGATTGAAAATAGTGGGGTTGTTCAAAATTTAATACGTGTTAGATTGACGAAAATTACCGGCCCGTGGATTTCAGGCAATAATATGATTTGCGGTATTTTTACACAGCCTTTTTAGCTCGTGGATAACCTTAAAATGAGGATCGCCCGTGAAACATATTTCAGTAGAAAAATCGGATTCAGTTGCGCGCGTGACGATCAAACGTCCGGAGAAACACAACGCCTTCAGCTGGGACACCATGAATGAACTTATTGAAATCTTTCATCGATTAAAAGACGATGCCTCTGTGCGCGGCGTTATTCTAACCGGCGCCGGAGAAAAGGCATTTTGCACGGGTGCCGATCTTGGAGATTTGCTCCGCTTTGATACGCCGGAGAAGGCACGCCGGTACGCGTTAAAGGTGGATGAAATGATGGACACGGTCATGAATTTCCCCAAACCGACGATCGCGGCCGTCAACGGATTTGCTCTCGGCGGCGGGATGGGACTGGCAGCCGGATGCGATATTCGGATCATGAGCCGCCAGGCAAAGGCGGGGTTCCCGGCGGTTCGAATTGGAGCTGTTCTGCCGGTGGGGTGTTCCTTTCGTGTCATGGCATTAATTGGTCTGGCGAAAAGCAAGGAGCTTATGCTGACGGCAAGAATGGTGGCGGCGGAAGAAGCCCTCGCCATCGGCTTGGTTCATATGGTGGTGCCTCCAGACACTCTGCTGGAAAAATCCCGCGAGGTTTTGGACGAAATCCTCCAGGGCGGGGACGATGCCCTCTACGCGACGAAACTTATTCTCAATCAAAAACTGCGGGCAGACATTCAGCAGTACGCTGCCCTCAGTCCCGACAATTTTGCGTATCTTTCAACTACCCGTGACTGGAAGCAACGCATCAGTGACTTTGTGAACAAGAAAAAATAATTTAAGGAAGACAGGATAGACAGGATTTCTGGCGAGGCAATCCTATTTAATCCTGTTTATCCTGTCCAAAAAAATCGAACCAAGATCCCAAATGAACCCTTTCCAAACTATTTTTCATCTCCTCTGGATGAAAAATCTTCCCTGTTCTGCCGTCCGGGTAAATTGGCAGCCGGAGCCCGTCCAAAAACCTGCGGCCCTTCTGCGTGCGGAAAAGGCCTTCTGGCACGAGCTTCTTGAAAAGCATCCCGCCGCCCATCTGTTTAACGGGCCGTTGGCGGAGCTGGAATCGTTTCGGATCGAAGAAAGCCGCCTTTTTCTGAACCTTCGCCCTTCGGATTACCGGGCCTTCATGTACAGCAATTTTCATCGACAGGAAATTCTGCACGATTACGCCAGGCAATTCGTGAATCAGGGGCTTGGAATTAGCGCGGTGGTTCGCACCGGTGACGGTACGATTGTCCTGATGAAGCGGAGTGAGCAGGTCGGCGAATATCCGGGGATGCTGGATGTGTTTGGCGGGCACATTGAACCCGGCCGGCATACGGTAAACGGGTTACCGGATCCCTGCCTGGGGATACGGGAGGAGCTGCGGGAAGAACTGGGTCTTTCGTCTAAAGATATCCGGGATTTGCGGGTTATCGGCATGATTCGCAATGCCGAAACGACCAAACCGGAGCTGGTGTTTTTGGCTGACTCTTCTCTGTCCGTTGAGGATCTTCGGGAAAAGGCGAAAAGGGCCGCTGATGCGGGGGAATACGATTCATTGGTGCCGGTTGCGGATACGCGCGGAATTCTGCAAAACTATCTGGCGGAAAATGCGGATCACTTTTCACCCTCCGGGTTGGGTAGCCTGTGGGTGTATGCCCATTTGTGAGGCCAACCTTCCAGTCCTCTTTAGACAGGAGTAACAGGATGTGATCCTGTACCTCGCGACCTTTTTTAATTTTGGTTCTACGGTTTTTTTGGAGAAGACAATCTTTTTGAAAATATCGCCTGGTCTTTTGAACCCACCCCTATTTTTGCGCCGGTAATTGGACTTCCGTTGCAATAACCAATTTCTTAATTCCCGCCTGTTTGACCAGGTCCATGACCTCTACCACCAAACCGTGGGGCACCGTCTTGTCGGCTTTCAGAACGAGCGTGCTCGGGTGGCTCTCTGTCACCTGCTTTTTGAGCGCGGTTTCCAGACGGTCAATGGCGTAGGGTTTGTCATTGAGGAAAATTTGCTGCCGGGCATCAATAAAAATCGTCAGCTTTTGTACCTTTTCTACCACGGATGTTTTGGCGGCAGGGAGGTCCAATTTCATTCCAGGCTGTTCCTGAAAGGTGGACGTCACCATAAAGAAGATCAAAAGAATAAATAAGACATCGATCAGCGATGTGATGTTAAGCGACAGCTTTTTTCGCGTCTGCAGGGCAATGTGCATCGTTTGTTATCCTAATTTATAGAACGGCTGTTTTAATAAAATTCATTTGTGAGTTCACTCTAAAAATCACGAATCCTGCCAATTTAATTTCAATAAAATCAATTTATGACATGAGTGGGCAAAGGCTTTTTAGAGCGGACGCATTTTTCATTTAAATCGTTCCGAGTCCGGGCTTAAAACTCTGCTGCGTCCGCAGTGATTTTCTTTTCAATAGCCACAATTTTTCTCACCAGTTCCCCTGTGTATTTTTCAATTTCCAGAACGATATCTTCGGCCTTGTGGTAAAAATAATTATAAAAAATTAAGGCGGTTACACCGATGGAAAGGCCAAAAACCGTCGTGATAAGAGCCTCGGAAATTCCGGCCGACAACGCGCTGGCCTGGCCAACCCCGACCTTTGAAATCACGTTAAAAACCTTAATCATACCGATGACGGTACCCAGAAGTCCCAGGAGCGGTGAAACGCCGGCGATGGTTTCAAGGGCACCCAGGCCGCTCTGCAGGGCGTGAACCTCCTGTCGTCCCTGTTCTTCAATCACTTCCTTTAGGTCCTCTTTTGAGAGATGGCGCTGCTCGAGCGTGAGACGGGTCAGATTGGCAAACGGCCCGGAGTATTTTTGGCAAAGAGAGATAGCCAGCGGAATATCCCCGGCTTCTTTTAGCGATTCAATCGTATTGGAAATTTGCGGTAACATGATTTTTCGCCGGCGCAGGTGAAGCAGGCGTTCCAAAATAATAGCCAGAGCCCAGACAGAGGCAATGGCCAGGGGAATCATCATAATTCCGCCTTTTTGAAAAAACTGCCAGGATTGTTCGAATGCGTTCAATGGAATCTCCTATTTTTTAACAATATACCAGAATGAGCCGGTTATTTCCAGATAGTCCTTTGGAAAATCCCGGGGCAGGGGTTTAAACGGCGCTGAAATTTCAACGGCATTAACGCTTGTTTCCATCAGGGTTTTATGTCCTTCGTAACGAACCAACTGAACCTTGTCCAGATGTCCGTCCGGGTAGATCCGAAAACGCAGCAGCGTGTGACCCTGGATCAGGCCCAATTTTGTAAACGCGGGTGGTGGGAAAATGTGCTGCTGGATTCGTTTCTTAAGATAGATCATGTACGGGGCGAAATCCCAGTCGTAGGTATTAAATGCCAGTCCCCCTAATTTATCCACATTAAATTCGGCATTTTCGTAAGAGAGATTTGACGGCGAGGTCATGGGACGGGACCGCCGTCCGGTTAATTTGTCGGGGCTGAACGTCTCGTAGGTTTGCTGGCGGGAAGAAAAGAGGGGAGATTCTTCCCGTTTCAATACCTTCTCCACAGATTTTTTTTCAGCTTCCGCTTTGGGCTTTTTAACTACAGACGGCTTTTCGGGAGCGGCCGCCAGTTGAGACATCTCAGGGTTGGGAATCGTCCCACGCGAAGACGGGAGCGGTCCCTTTTTACCCAATTTTTTGGGATTGGCTGCCTCCGAATTTTTGTCGGAATAGAAACGCGCCGTCTTGGGCTTTTTTGGGGCAGCCTTGGGCGTTTCCACAAACTCGAATTGGATTTCCCTGTTTTTCTTCAGGGCTTCCTGTTTGGTTTGAATGGGAAACCACTGAAAATGAACCGTTACGCCGTAAATCCAAAGCAGGAAAAGGTGAAACGCAAGTGAGAGTAAAATAAAAGGAATAATTTTATTTTTTGAAAGATATTTCTTTGCAGCGACTTTAAGCTCCAAGACCAACCTATTTTTCAACCCTATTTTTGCATGTGTTTGTAAATGCCGGGCCTAATTTATGCGATTTTTAATTAACCCGATTTAAGTTCTCTATTTATTACAATTTATTACGCTAAAAGTTTCATTAAAACAGTCACGTGCTAAAGGAAACTCACAGTACGATTTAAAAAGAAGACGACAGAAAACGACAGCAGCTGTTCCGTTACGGTTTGTGAGTCGATCCGGGAATCGGCCTCTTAAACGGCTGTTCGGCGAGCCGGTTTTCACAATTCCACACCGTGTTCAGGCCGGGGTGGTTTCTCCGTGAAGCCATTCCAGATACTCGTGCGATCCGTCAACAATCGGCAGAGCGATGATCTCGGGAAGCTCGTACGGATGCAGTTTTTTGATCCTGTCGATAACACTTTCCAATTGCGAATGGACGGTTTTAATCACAAGCAAGAATTCCACTTCGGTCTTAATTTCGTTTTCCCACCGGTAAATGGATTCCACGTGCGGGATGATATTCACGCACGCAGCCAGCCGTTTTTCTACCAGGCGGCGGGCTATGCGCTCGCCGTCCTTCTTGGAGTGGACCGTGGTGTAAACAATCCGTTCGTCAGCCATTTTTCCCTCTTAATTTGATTGCAATCGTTCTTGAATCACCCGGTTGAATCGCGGGCGGTAAATCAGTTCAAACTGAAATTCCTTCCCCGGGAACAGGGTTAAAACCTGCTTTTTGGTCGCTTCCACTAATTCCAGCATTTCCGGAACGCTCATGTCTTCCTGGTACAAAAGCTGAAGGGTCAGGTCGACAATCAATCGCAGGCGGCGCAGTTTTTTTCTTTCTTCCTGAATTTCCCTGGAGGTGGCCATGAAAGTCTCCCGTTTAACGTTTTGTGTATCTGCCTAAAACCTGGCGTTGCTTCCCCGTATTTTCTTGATGAATTCCCCCACGCGTTGTAAATGGCTCCCCCTCCAGTAGATTTTACCGCAGGCAGGGCATTGCCAGAATTCATGGTGTGTTTCAAAAACCAGCGGGGGAACCTGCCCGAAAACCGCCTCTTTTGCAATTGAGACAACGGGGACATTACAGGGTACACACAATCGAAACACAAAATGTTCCGTGTCCAGCTGAAATTTTTCCAAGACGTCCCGTACTTGTTCCCGGGGGTCGTTAGGTGCCACAAAATAGTAATTTTCCGCGGGTAATTGACCGGCAATTTTTCGGTTTCGTGTTAGAAGAATGCGATCGTCTGCGAGTACCGTGGGAATCCATTCCTGCACGGACTTTTCAGGATTGTAGAGTGTGTCGTACCCCAAAATCCGGAGCCAACGGGCCAACCGTCCCACCATCATATCTGCTGCAAATGCGATGTCTTCAGGTGTCATGAATGGGCATAATTATTTTCTGTGTCTTTTCACATTCAATAAACCCATGCAAAATCTGTTCATAAACAAATTAATAATGGCATGGGCGAAATGCAAGTGTTTCGTGTATATCCGGTTATTTTTCATAGCTCTCAAATAGATTTTCGATGGCCTGGAATTTTTGCGACAAATTGGGAGCCAGCTTTTGTGCCAGATTCAGGGTTTCGCGTCCCAGAGAAATGTACACGGGAAGGCGTTGAGGATTTTTATTCTTTAGATTTTCCAGGTGGTTTCTTACAGTTTCAACGTCGCCGCGGGCAATGGGTCCGGTGAGGATGTCTTCGGGGTTGGCACCGTCCAGATTTTGGGCGGCCGTTTGAAAAAGCGGCAGGAGAATGGTTTTCCCCTTGGGGCGGGAAATGCCGATTTGCTCAAGAATAGCGAGGCCGGAGTCCATGAGTGCCGTGGAGTAGTTGGAAACCATAACGCAAGCCAGGTGGTACAGGGGTTTGGCTTGCGTGGGAATTTTGAAGGGAATACCCCCCAGAGCCGTGGCCAGGTCGGCCAGAACAATCGCGGCCTGGGAATCGCCTTCAATGGCAAAGGTGCAGCCGCGAAATTTTTGGGCATCATCCGGTGTCCCTGCAAAGGATTGTGCCGGGTGAATGGAGGCGAGCAGCGCGCCCTTTTCTCGCAGGGGGGCCAGAACTTCCGATGATTTTGCCCCGGACGTGTGGGCGACAATCACCGACCGCAAATTAACCGGTGAGGCGGCGAGTTGATCCGTTACCCGTTCAATCGAATCGTCGGGTACCGTTACCAGAAGAATATCTACCGGCGGCCAGTTCCGAAAATCGGTCGTAAAATGGGAATCGGGGAACTCTTTTTGAAGGCTCTTCAGGGACTCCTGAGTTCGACCCACAACCAATGTTACGCTTTGACCTGCCTGATGGAGAGCACGCAAAAGGGCTTTCCCCAAACGTCCCGGTCCGATTAAACCAATAGAATAAATGTCCATTTCCTACCTCTGGTCACAACCCATTTAAAATTGTTGAATCAAGTTTTCAATATCCAAAAGGAATGCCCATTCAAAAAAAATTGGAAAAGGTTACAAGGTGCCTGCTAAGCCCCAATTCAGGTGCACCATTTTTTCAGAAAAAGAAACGAATCGGACGATGCGTTTCTTTTAAATCAGAAACCGCCCGGGAGAAAACAGCTGAATGGACTCTCCGGTTTTGCCCGTTTGAATGATATCCGCCAGAATTTTGCCGCTTAAAAATCCAAACGACATCCCGTGACCCGTGTATCCCCCGGCTGTAAGAAGGGTATTCCGCCCCGGCAATTTCCCGATAATCGGAAGGCCGTCGATTGAAAATCCCATAATACCCGCCCAATTGTGCGTAACGGTCAACGGCCCCAGACCCGTAAAGGTGGAATCCATAAAATTCTCCAGATTTTTCCGGAGATTCGGATCGGGCGTTTCGTCCAGTTTTCCCACATCGGCATCTTCGGCACTCCAGCGCATACCGCCCAGCATTAACCGTCCGTCGGGTGTTTGCTGCCAATATTCATAACCGAAGTTCGTGAGCATGGCCATAGGGGGTAATCTTCGATCGGTTGGAGCGGTGGCAATAATCTGACCCCGTACCGGTTCAATCTTTTTCTGGAAATAGGGGTACACCAGCGATGCGTATCCGTTTGTTGCCAGAACCACCATGTGACAGGTAAGGGTTCCGGCAGACGTTTCAATCGTCACATCATCACCGGTTTCTGAAATAGAAATCACCTCAGTCCGGGGGTACAGTTTTCCGTTTTTTTGCAGGATTTGTTTTCCCAAACCGAAAAGGAACCTGCCCGGGTGAAAGGTGGCGTCTTCTTTGTAAAATCGGGCGCCCAGAAAGTTTTCCGGAAGGGGCAATTTAAAAAGCTTCCGCAGATCGCTCTGGGTGAGCCACTCACTGCCGTAGCCGTTTTCCTGAAGCAGTTGAACCGATTCCCGAATTTCGTTGGCTTCAGCTTCCGAAGACGCGATGGCGAGAGAGCCCTCCTTCCGAAAATCACAGTCGATTTTATGTGTGTGAATAAAATCTTCGAGTAATGTGTTGTTCTTGATGGAAAAATCCCACAGAATTTTGGCTTCCGGAAGACTAACGGCAGCGACCAACCGGGCAAAGTGCTCGGCGGTTCCGGCAAGCAACAGCCCCGCATTTCGGCTGGATGCTCCGTACCCCATGATATTTTTGTCCAGTACCACAAACCGGATGCCGGTTCGTTGCAGCCAGTAAGCCGTGGAGAGCCCCGTAATTCCTCCCCCGATAATGACTACGTCGCTTTGCCCGGGCAAGGCTTCGTGTGAATGCAGTGTGTCCAGCGGGGCTGTCTCCTGCCAGTAGCTTTTTTCGAGAATTCCCGAAGTCATTTGACATCCTCATTTAATGGTTCATTCCTGAATTGGAAACAAAAGCGCCCGTGCAGGAGCGCCGTCCCCTTTTTCAACCCTCAGGGGTAAACAGACCAAATCGTAAACTCCCGGCGGGACCGCAGAAAGGGTGATTCCCTCCAGAATGATGACGCCGTTTTCCAACAATTTATGGTGAACAGGAAAATCCGGGTTATTTTCGGCCTCTATCGAAAGGTAGTCGATTCCAACGAGCTGCACATTTTTTTCAAGAAGAAATTCCGCTGCATCCTCGGAAAGCGAGGTGAAATCCCTTTGAAAGGTTCCGGTCCAGTTAAAGGAAGAGTTTTTTGTTTTGAAGAGCACCCGATGAAAACGAGACCAATCGTAGGATGCAATGTCCCTTTTGTGAATCAAGGTCCGCCCGGGAAGGGCCGCTATCAGCACCGGTCCCAGGCATTTTCTGAGATCCAACTGGTCCACTGTTGCCCCTCCCGGCACAAAGTGGAGGGGCGGATCCACATGCGTGCCCGCATGGGTGGACAGGGCAAGGCGGGACATTTCAAATCCGTCCCCCGACGCAAGGGAAGCCTGTTTGGTAAGCTGAACCGGGGCATCCCCCGGCCAAACCACCAGATTGGGCGAAAGCCCGACACTGATATCGAAATAGGGTTGTTTTTTCATAAGCGAAATAATTTTTAGTTAGACAGGATAGACGGGAGAAATCGTATTAAAACCCTTTAAAATAATTCTGCCATCCTGTAAATCCTGTCCAAATTACGTTCCTAACAAAAAAGATTTTGTTTCCGGTCCCACATTCATGAGAAGATCAAAAACCGAAAGATTGGGTTCAAAGTTCCGAAACTGTTGAAGATAGGGTGATTGTTCCATCGGAATCTTTTCACACGAATAGCCGTTTTTTGTAAGAATAGAACCATCAAAATAGGATTCCGAATCCGCCTCGATAAGATAGCCGGAGCACGATTCCTGTTGCAAAAGGGCAAGGATTTGCTCCTCCCGCGAGCCGTTTGGTCGCAAATGTGAGCTGTACACAAATTTGGGGGCGATTTTTAAAATAGACAGCAGGGAAGAGAGTACCTCGTGAAAAAGCTCCATGTAACTGGAATAATCGCGGCCAAAAAGGGGTTCCACGACCGGCCAGTAGTGCTCAAAATAGGGCGCATTTTTGTAGTTTACAAGAAGGCTCTTATGATGCTTTTTATGCCAGGCGCGGGTGGGATCGATCTGAAGATTCCGAATAGCGGGCGATTTTCCTTTCGGAAGAAAAATGGGCACGGTCAAATAGCGTTTTCCATCGGTTGTTTTTATGGCCATTCGATTGATTTTTCCAGAGGAGCGGATGGGGCGGTCATCAAGAACAAGCACGACGCCCGCACGAATAAGTTTTCGAAACGTGGAAATGGAAGGGAAATATTCCGGGAAAATTGTGGTCAGCGGCCTTTTCATAAAATTATGCAATCATTTTGCGTTTCGTCTCTGCCCATTTGAATATACGAAATAAAAAGAAACGTCCGCAAGAAAAAAGCGGAGACGTTCTTTATCCCCAGAAAAAGTTGGACCAAACTCTATGGCCGGTGGCCCCGGTGTTTTCCCATGTGCCGCATGCGTATACGGATACGGTCCATCCGCATATCGGAAATCCCATCACCGTCTTCGTCAATAAAGCGATCCTTCATTTTGTGATGATTTTTCCCGAGCTCTTTTCGATGTTCTTTAAAGGCTGCCATACGATCGTCAATGCCGTCACCGTTTTCATCCACAAACCCCATTTGAATCCGTCCCTTTTGTTCGTCCCAAAAGCCGTATTTCCCGCCGCCCCAATTTTTCGGGGAATAGGGTTGGCCTGTAATATCATTTTTCCCGTCGTGATCGGCATCAATGACAGGAATCAGGTTTTTGTGCTCGGCAATCAGATCGTTAACCCCGTCACCATCGGCATCAATAAACACATCGTTTGTGCCGTCTTTATTTGCATCCACAAATCGAAAAGTGTGGGGATAAGGCTTTTTAGTGACGTCGTTGATGCCATCCCCGTTGGCGTCGCGAAATAAGTCATTTATCCCGTCGTGGTTCTGGTCAATCCATCCGACAGGATGAATTTTCGACGGCTTATCTTGAGCATAACTTATGCGGGGGAAAATTGCTCCCCAAGCCACGAAACCAACAAGAGCCGCAAACAAGCGGATATTCATTTTTTTCACCTTCTTATTTCACTTCATTAAAAATTGAATGAAAATCCCGTCATAAATAATTGACTTTTATATTTGTAATAGGCATCATTGGATTGATTATTTATCCAATAATAATCACTAAAAAAGGTTGTGCTTTTGACAATTTTTCCAATTGCAAATGATTTTTCCAATCCAAAATAGAAATAATCCAGTTTGTCATCGCGATAATCTTGTCCATTTGTGGGATTTCCGTCCAGATCAAGGGCCAGATGTCCCGGATAAAACTTGTGGGATCGCGTAAATGCGGCCGTGAGTTGAATTCCCCTGGGAAGCAATTGGGTAATTTGTGCCGAATATTCCAATCCCTTGTAGCTGTAGGGGTCGTCGAACAACTCATCTTCCGTGGTGTATCCGGATTGAACGGCCGTCAAATAGCGAGCCTCCGAATCAAAATTATAGCGGTAAAGAACCTGGACACTTAATCCCGTTGTGGATGTGAGAGATTGTCCCACCCGAATGGAATTTGTCCATAGTTTGGCAGAGGGTACGTCTTCAACAGATACAATGGTGCGCACGCCTCTCCCTCCCATCCGGCCACTGCGCCCGCCCATAAATGTGCTGTCATAAAGGGTCGTAACAAAGGTTCGGGCCAGATAGTTTTTGTAGCCATAACTGGATTCTATCGTTAAACTGGTTTTGGTTTTAAAGGCGCGGTTAAATCTAAGAAAAAGATAGTGCTCCCAATAGCTAAATCCAGCTAAGTTTTTATACGTCCGCTCGCGCAGCCGATATCCCCCCTGGATGTGATTCCCCAGCCACGGCGATTTAATATTTATGTAGGCAAGAAATTGATTGTAGTCATAATAATTGTAAAGCTCCTTATTGGAACGATTTGAAAATTTGATGCCGCTGTAAAGGTAGGCATTTTGTTCGGAAATGGACCGGGCATAAGCGAATCCAAACTCATGGTAGAGAAAATTGCGGTCCCGGTAATTTTTGAATTGATAGTAATTCCCTTGATAGTAGACCCGAAAAATTTCATCTTCCCGGTTAATGTCGTGGTTAAAATAAATGGTTCCCTTTCCGATGTTATCACTCATTCCGAGGTAATTGTGAAAAGCATTGGAATCATAGCTGTAGTATAACGATGCCGTTACGCCTGTTCGGGCAGAAGCCGGATGAATGGACAGTTGAAATATTCCGAAAATAACCGCCATTAAAAGTATTTTTTTCATTGTGTTCCCTATAGTCTTGAAGTTCAATCTAATTTAATATAAGCAATTTTTTCAATTCATAAAAGGATTAATAAACACGCCTTTTCTATTTATGAAAAGGCGTGTTTGCTGTTTGAGCCAGAGGAGTTGGCCTATTTTATGGGTGTTGGGCTCGCTGTCCCCGGAGGCCTTTGGGGCCGGTACCATCGCAAGTGCCTGCGGCCGTTCCTGTCCCATTTTGATTTAAGCCGGCCTGCATGCCGTTGCCGTGACCCATTTTACCGCGGTTTCCATGACCAAAATGACCTTTGGCGCCCATCATTCGTCCGGTACCATCCATGGGACGCACCCAGTCGGGGTCCTGTCCGTTCGGAATACCATCATTGTCAAAATCCTGTGCCCAGTCGTTAATGCCATCGCCATTTTCATCGATAAAGCCGCGAGCGCCATGGCCCATTCGGGCTTTGGAGCCGGTGTAATCCGGGTCCTGTCCGTTGGGAATGCCGTCTCCGTCGGCGTCTGGGGCATTGTCGTTGATGCCGTCGCCATTCAAATCCACAAACCTATGTCCGTGATGAATCGTTCCCTGATTGGGTGCCGGATTGGGCGTGGGGTCTGGATTTTCGGTCTGCGCCATAAGCTGTGTGTCCACCGCAAAAAATAATCCGATGGCCATTACCAATGCCGTGATTCCTGTTGTGCTGATGATTCGTTTCATGTGCATAACCTCCTTTTTGGTTCGAAACGTTTATGATTTAGTGACTTTCAGCAGCTATCACTTCAACATTCGTGCCATAAATAAATTGATTCTCTATCACCTTGTTTATTATGCAATAAGGGGAAACGGGCGTTCAGAGGTTTTTGGGGGTGTTCCCGAAATGTCGACCTTTTTGTCGAAGGAATTCGACGAGATTGTCGAGAACCCGGATGGATTGTGGAGGCGGAGAGAGAATCGCTTTTCTCTGCTTACCTCGATACATCCCGCCTGTTTCTCGACTTCGCTTGGGAACCGGGGGACCCACGCGGTAACCGGTATTGCACCCAAAATATTAAGAGGGCTTCCCCA
>JAADHR010000215.1 GCA_013151735.1 Calditrichota bacterium
CCGGATTTGGTGACGGTGGAGGCAGCCTTTGGGTCGCGAATCAGCTGGATGTGTTCCATTTCGTAGCGCTTTTCCGGTTTCTGAATTTGCCACACGCCTTGCTTCCACTCAGGCACGTCCACTAAAAAGGCACGCTTCCCTCGAAACACCCCCTGTGGCGTATCCAGGCGAAAAGCAATCTTGTAATAGGATTCGTCACCTTTAATCGGAATCACAAACCGCCGAAGGGAATCGGCTGGCAAATGGGTGCGAATCTGGTACACAAACCGGACCGTTTTCTGCCGGGACACATCGTAGGCGATCTCTAAGGCTGAACGGCCGCCAATTTCGTAGATCCCCAGGGCCCGTGCATTGGGGGATTCAATTTTCCAGAGCCGCAGGGGATTTTCCCCGGGGGCCGCAATGGTATGTTCTACAAATTTGGCATCCTGGTAGGTGATGGGACCAAAAGCAAAATCGCGAAACACATCATTCCAGATTTTGAGCACCCGCCGGGGGCGTACGGTTGTTTGCAAATAGGCCAGAATGTCCGCAGGGGTGTGAAGCGACTGGAATACCTCCGGGTGCCGGAATGCCTCTCCCGCTACGCCGTACACCAGACGCTGTTTGAGGTGTTCGAACTGGTGGCCCAGCAGCGCCCGCAAGTGGGCATCCGCCCGGGAAGAATCCTGCCAACCGAACACGCGGGTCTGGACGATATTCAAAATACCGGGCCAGAGTTTGTCCGGCATTTTTTGAATCACGATTTGCCAATTCTGAGAAGAAATGCTTCCCGGCCGCAGCGGTTTCAGATACTCGCGCCCGGCTGCGTAGGGGGATTCCTTCACATTGTACGGCAGGGCCGGTACCCATTTGGGCGGTGCGGTAAAAATCTCCCGATTGGCTTTAAAGCTGGTGCTCCCCAGCCAGTAAAAGGGGAAAGAAAAAATGATGCTTGCTTCCGATAATCAACGTGGCGTGTAAAGCAGTGAATCGCCGAATTCTACGTAATGTCTTTGACATGGCTTCCTAATTTTAATTTAAATTTGTCATAGCAAAAGGGAAAAGAGAAATCCCAATTATCAAAACCCAAATTTCAAATAAATTCCAAAAAAACAAATTCCAATTCCCAAAAATAAACCACCGATTAACACCGATGCACTTTGCAAACCCTGCGTCTTCTTCGCGACCTTTGCGGTTAAATCCTTTTTTTCGCGTATTTCGCGGGTAAAACCATTACTTTTTCCCTGCTTCGTAGTGTACCCACTTGGGGGCCATTTTGAGCTGGAAAAGCGTCAGCGCCAGAATAATCAGGAACAGAATCCAGGCCATCGCCGAGGCGTATCCCATCTTAAAATATTCAAATGCGTTGTTAAAGAGATAGTACACGTAAAACAGGGTTGAATCGATCGGCCCGCCCTGCGTCATGATGTACGCCGACGTAAAGATTTGCAGCGTGCCGATGATCCCCATAATCATGTTGAAAAAAATGTAAGGCGACAGCATTGGCAGGGTAATCGAAAAGAAGCGGCGAATGGGACCCGCCCCGTCGATTTCTGCCGCCTCGTACAGGTACTCCGGGATGCCTTTTAGCCCCGCCAGCCAGATGATCATACTGGCCCCCGCTCCCCAGAGTCCCATCAAAATAATCGAGGGTTTCGACCAGGTGGCGCTCTGGAGCCAGAGCGGCCCGTGGATGTGAAACCAGCTCAACACATTGTTCAGCAGCCCGTTGCTCGGCTGGAGCACCCAGATCCACAAAATGGAACTGGCCACCTCCGGCACAATGGCCGGAAGATAAAAAATCGTCCGGTAAACAGCCATCCCTTTGATTTTGGCATTAAGCAGCATGGCAATCCCGAGGCCTACGCTCATGCCCAGCGGGACGCTCACAATCATGTAAATTGTGTTCCAAAGAGATTTCCAGAAAAGCGGGTCTTTTTTCACCAGCGTCACGTAATTCCACACGCCCACCCAGCGGGCCGGGTGAATCACATCGTAGCGCATGAAGCTCAACAGAATTGAAAAAATAATCGGGCCCGCCATAAAGACCAGAAAACCGGTCATCCAGGGGCTAATCGTCAAAAATCCAATCCACATGTCTCCGCGGGCACGCCGTCCCATGCGGCGGTAAATCTTCTGCAGTCGGAAAATCAAATACCCCAGACCAATGGCAATCACAAAACTAACCCAAAAAAGCACCGTTTTCCAGTTCACCGGCTTGCCCGGATTTTTGTTGAAGATACGGTCCAGCTCCAGTTGAACAGCGATTTTCCCCCGGTGCAGGGCTTCGTATGGCGTTAACCGGTGGTACGTGGCCATGTCGAAGGCGCGAATCTGTTCGTTCCACAGCCGCTGGCCCACCGGCGTAACCGGCCGGTACTTGCTGTGGTTCATCAGCTCCACAAACACCTTGTACCCGGCTTTGAGCGACGGCGACAGATTGGGGTTGTTCACCACGTATTTGTCCCGGAGCAGCTCATTCGCTACCCGATTGGCGGACATCTGCGGAAGGTACGGTTTGCCGCGGCTCTCGTTAAACCGCATCTGTACGTAGCTGCGGATGTCCCACGCTTCCGGGCTGGTCATCCATTTGATGAACTCCCACGCCAAATCGGGATGCCGCGCACCCTTGGGAATGGCAAAGGAAAATCCGCCTGACCAGGTGATGTACGGTTTTCCCTTCGGCACCGGAACCGGCACCACGCCAAAATCGAAATCCAGGTTGGTCTGGGCAATGTCCTGGAGTTTCCAGTTGCCGTCAATTTTCATGGCCAGTTTTCCGGAGAAGAAGGGGTCAAAGGCGCCGTGCAGGAACATGGTTTCGTAGGCGGGGATGGCCTCTCGCCCGCCGAAATGATCATAAAACTTCACCCACCAGGCCAGTGCCGCCACAATGGCCGGTTCGTCCATCGTGCAGGTACGGCCGTCCGCGCTGATGAAATGGCCGCCGTTTTGCCAGGCGTAGAGGTAGAAAGAGGCCGGGCCGTAAATCGGGCTGAATCCCAGCCGGACGTAATGTCCCGCCTTGTCCTTTTTGTTGATTTTGTCGCTGTAGCGCAGCAAATCCTCCCAGGTTTTGGGGGGAATCACATGGCCTCTGGCATCCACAAAACCGGCTTCACGAAGCATGTTCTTGTTGTAGTACAGAGCCCGGTCGTCTGCACCGAACGGGATGGCGTACACATGGCCGTTGTAGGAGGCTTCGTTCCAGCAGGCGGAATAGAAATCCTCTTTGCGCACGGCGTGCGGCTTGTTTTTGTCCCGTGCGATGTAGGGATCCAGGTTGGTAAAGGCGTCGCGGGAGGCCCAACCGCTAATTGTGAAGCGATCCTGGTGTATCACATCCGGCGCCACGCCGCCCACAATGGCCGTCATGAGCTTCTGAGGATTTAAATCCCGCCCGGCGGTGGAGATTTTCACCTTCACACCCGGGTGCATTTTTTCAAATTCGTCAATGGCCGCGTAGATGCCCATCATATTTTCCCCTTCACCCATGCCCCACACGACCAGTTCGGTGGGTTTCTGGGCGAAAGAATTTGCGGGAAACATAACAATTCCCACAAAAAGAAAAAACAAACTTGCGAAAACAATTTTTGTTCGAAATTTTATGTAATTTTTTTTCATTCGACCTTTCAATATTTTTTTATGTGAACATGCCACGAATTCACGAATTTAAAAAGAATCTTGCGAAGGTTTCGGAACCTTCGCAAGGTTACTTAAATTTTACCCTTCGCCCAATTCTTCCCAAAACTCTTCCGGAACTTTCGCCAGATACACATGCGGAAAGCCGCTCCGATCGGAATTAAACACAACCCATTTCCTATCGGGACTGAAAGCCGGGTGCGGGTGCGCCATCTGGTACGTCTTGCTGCTCCCGTCGTTACACAATTTTTTCAGATGGCCGGTGGCCGCGTGAATCAAAAACAGCCCCCGGTCGGGCCAATTGGAATCGGACACAATCCACTGGCCGTCCTCGGAAACCCCGGCGTGCCAGAAGTACACATCCCCGGATTCCACAATTACCTGCTCCCGAGGCTCCCCGTCGGCAATGGAAACAATGGCCCGGCGGGGGTAATCCATCGTGGTGAGTACCCGTCCCGTTTCTCCCATCCAGGCAAAATGACCCGTTTCCCGCAGGATTTTTAGCGGCCGCAGGTTCATTCCGTCAGCGTCCATCAGCCAGAGCATGTGGGGATCAGCGTTAAAATATTGAAACAACAGGGTATGTCCGTCCGCCGGA
>JAADHR010000216.1 GCA_013151735.1 Calditrichota bacterium
GGACTTTTCATATTATAGTTTGAGCCTATATATACGAATAAAAGTAAATTCATTGAGCTTTGCATATAAATAGGGGAACTCTTGCGATTCCCAATGTTTAATACCCCGATAGCCATTCTGATATAAAATTCTATCAATATCCCATAATACATCCTACTCAAACTGCCATTATTCTCTATTTGTGTTGGCAAATATCTCAAACCAACCAATTTTCGGGGCCATTTTGTGTATAATTGAATAATTCATTCCCAAAAAAACAAGAAACAGCTCTTGAATCTGTATTGATAAAAAGAACATGCATTTATACTTTGATTGAAAAATGGCCTTTAGTTTTTTTAAGGCTTGACATATTACTTCGCGTTCTGTCCCATAAATTACATGATATGGTCTAATAAATGGATATTTATCTGTATATCAGGTGTTAATGTGCCGAATTTACCAATTTTATGAATTTGACCTTAGAATTGGTCAGATTCTAAATCAAATACACATCTCTTTTCTTCGAGAATTAATATTTGCAATATCTATACCAAATGGCATTGCATTGTAATATATTAATTATTTATCATTTACGCTTCATGCAAAAATCTCACTTTTTCTTTGTGTAACTTTTTTTACACATTACTGTCATCTTTTTTAAACATAATTTTCGCATTAATATGCAAATCACAAATTCCCCAGATGGCATATGCTAGTCCCTCCTGAATCGGAATCCCCTCTCGGCCGCTCCTCTTTTTTCTCCTTGCATTTAGCCCTCTTTCAGACTATTATTTAGTATCAAACCGTTTTTTAAGCACAGCTTTTCACACCACAACAAACAGGGAGGATCGACTAATGGCAGCAAAGAAAATCTTGATGATTGTGGGGGATTTTGTGGAAGATTACGAGGCCATGGTCCCGTTCCAGATGCTCACCATGGTGGGACACACCGTGGATTCCGTTTGTCCCGGGAAAAAAGCCGGAGAATCGGTGAAAACAGCGATTCACGATTTTGAAGGGGATCAAACGTACAGCGAAAAACGGGGGCACAATTTTGCCATTACCAAAACTTTTGAAGAGGTGAAAGCGGACGATTACGATGCGCTGGTGATTCCGGGCGGTCGCGCACCGGAGTATATTCGATTGGACGAAAATGTGATCCGGGTTGTGAAGCATTTTATCGATGCCGACAAACCCATTGCGGTCATCTGCCATGGGCCTCAGGTGCTGGCAGCGGCCGGCGGTGTGAAAGGAAAGAAGCTGACCTCCTATCCGGCCGTCAGCCCGGATTTGGTCAATGCCGGTGCCACCTGGCTTCCCGTGAATGAAACCTTCAGCAATGCCGAAGTGGATGGCAATTTGGTGTCCGCTCCGGCCTGGCCGGCTCATCCGGAGTGGATGCGAAAATTCCTGCAGGTTCTGGGAAGCACAATCGAGGCATAAAAGACTATCCTGCGAAAACGCAAAAACGCGAAGGGGAATTCCCCTTCGCGTTTTTGATAATGATCCTTTCTTTTGGCAAAACACGCCGTCTTTTGCCCGTTCCGGTTATTCATAACACATCCAGGTGTAACCGGACCCGTTTTGCCGATTTCCTCCTATCTTTCCAGTTCGTGCAGCAATGCCAGAAAAAAATCCCGGTTGTCTGCGGTGAGGTAGCGCATCGTGCCGCCCATTCGGCTGAAAGTTTTCAAGTAACGCAAATAGTACGCCGCCGTGTCCTGTGGGGGTTCACCGCGGCTCCAATCCCAATCGTTTTTAGCGAGGTCCACAATCAGCATGTAGTGGTGTTCGATGCGGCTTCCCGCCTGAAGATGCAGATTTTGGGCCATCGAAAGGGACTTCTCAAAAATCATGGGCGACATGACGGCGGATCCCACCGAGAGGTACACACCATATTCCAGACGGTTCACAGAGTTGGCAAACGTGAGAAAGTCCCGTAGTGCGGTTCGGCCCACGGCGGCTCCGTGGTTCATCGGGTGGGTGTAAATGATATCGTGACCAATCATCGGATGGCCCGTGAAGGGAATCCCCAGACGGTACGCCGCGGCCTGCACACAGTATTTTTTGTACGGAAAGGGAATATCCAACCAGCCGGAAGGCAAATTGAATGTCTCAATCACTTCCAGCAAATCCAGAGCAGCGGCCGCTTTCCAGTACGGGTATCCGGTGTGGGAAAGAACCAGTTCCCGAATCTCCTCCGCGGAAGGAATGTGCACGCCTTCGTGGTGAATCATACTGCCGACCGATTCGCCGTAGCCCTTCCCCTCGAACGCCCCCACAACCAACGCCAGGTTAATGTAGCGGCCCGTTTCCTCCCAAATGCCAAACTGCCCCACGGCCACATTCGCCCGTACATCCTCACTGCTTTTCCCCTGAAAGGCAAATTCCCAGTCGTGAATAATCCCGGCCCCGTTGGTGGCCAGATGGGTAATCCAACCGGATTCCATTAAGCGAATCAGCACGGGCCCCAACCCATTTTTAATGGTGTGAGCACCAATGGCCAGCATGCGGGAGGCATCTTTCTCGCGCGCCTGTCGCAGCCTTGCAGCCGCTTCTTCAATCGTTTGCACAAACTCCGGCGTGTGGTTTTGGGATTCCGCATTTAACGGAATGGCATCCCGTTCAATAACCACCTTGTTTTTTCGCTCTGAAAGGGGTTTAATGTGCAATTTTGTCCGATCAAGTTGTGCAAATGGCATGTGTGTTTCTTCTCCTCAAGTCATGGTATTTAGCCTTGCGAAGGATTCAATCCTCCGCAAGGTTCCCAATAAGAGGCCAATCTGCCCCGGCCGCTGTTTAGTGGGTTAATTCAAACGAATCCAGGACTCCGGCGCGGGTGCCGTCCCCATTCATCTTAATCGCCTTAAATGACAGATGCTTACCATTAATTTCCACGACGCAGTAGTGGTACACATAGTATTTACCGGCATCCGTTTCGTTGGAATTCGGGTCGGCTTTCACGCGCGGCAAATCCATTTGCTCCCATTCGTGATACTTGTGGTTGTCCAGATTTGAACCGCCCCCTCCGGTAATAATGTAGGCGGCGTTGTTGCCCGTACCGGTTTTGGGATCGTACGGGGGATGCGGTTTGCCTCGCTCGTAATCATGCGTGTGTCCGCTAAAAACAATGGCTACCCGGTTCGCCTCAATCAACGGTACAATTTCCTGGCGAAGGTGCGGCTCGCCGTCGTAGTAGCCGCCCGACCAGCATTCCGAATAGGGTGGTTCGTGAAAAAATACAAAAATCCATTCCGCTGATTTTTTCGCCTTCTCCACATCATTTTTAAACCATTCGTACTGCTGACTTCCGGGTGGAATGCGATTGCCCAGCGGGCCGTCGGACTTGTTTGGATCCAACACAATGAAATGCGCGTTACCGTAGTCAAAGGAGTACCAGTATTCGGTGCTTCCGGTTGTGGTCAGCGGATGGCGCACGTACCGTTCAAAAGGGGGCACCCGGCGGATATCCCAGTACCCACCGTATTCGTGGTTCCCGATGGAAATGTACGAGGGAACAAAACCGGAGAAAAAGCGAAGAGGATAAAAATATTCGTCTACCCACTGCGAAAGCACGTGCCCGCTGCTCACCACATCTCCCACATTGAACACCAGTGTGGGTTTTTCCTGAGCCACCAACCGCACCAGATTTTCGTGCACACGCGGGAAGGAGCGGTTGTCCCCGTACACGACGAATTTTAGCGACGTCGCCTCCGGATTTTTGGTGTGAACGGTCCAAACGGGACTGGCCACATCACCCGAAACGACACGGTAGCTGTAATCCGAATTAGGGGTTAGCCCTACCAGCGTCACGGCGTGCAGCGTGACCGGCGGCCCCTGCTCAAAAACCTCTTCGTTCAACCGGCCCTTTTGACCGAACTGAACCTTTCCCTTGCTCGGGTAAACGGTTTCCCACAGAACGGTTACGCCATCCTTCTGCAAATCCTGCAGGTAGGGCTGCAGAAGCAGAGTCGGGCGTTGGGCCAGCTGGTTTTCCAGCGGTGTCAATCCGGCTTCCAGCACGGCCATTTTCTCAGCAAAGGATTGGTCTGATTTCAACACCTGATTTAGAAGCGCAGTGGCTTCTTTCAGTGATTTCGGTTTTGGTTGGGGATCACGCTCAAAATACCAGTCGAGATGCTTCACCCGAAAGGCCAGTTTCTCGAACACGCCCTGAAGCTTCTGCTCAGCCTCCGTAATGAGGCGCATGTAACGCAGTCCTCCACTCCCCCGGCCATTGGTCACTTTAACCGCCACGTGGAAAACCTCACCCGGTTTGCCGGACGGGGTAAGCAGCGCCTGATCGGAATCGAGGGTTCGGGGTTTCATGAGCTTGCCATTGACGTAAATATCCTCTTCGTCGTTCCCATTGGCAATCAGAAACACCTTTTGTCCCGTCACCGGGAAATCGCCAATCTTGGCCGGCAGGCGGACTGTGGTGCGGTACCAGGCGTACTTGTACTCCCCCTCCCAACGATCGTGAGAACGGACGGAATCCCAGGCAGAATCGTCAAAATCGACGCGGAAAGCTTCGGGCGGTCCCATGAATTTCCATTTAAAACCCGTGATTTCCATTCCGTTGCCGGGACGAAGGGCTTCCACACGCAGCAATTTTTCCAACAAATTCCCGTATCCGGGCGGGAATGCCACCACATCAGCCTGATAAAACCGGGCATTGTACCCGCTGCACGCAATCCGAACAGCCAGCTTAAATTTTTGACCGGCCCTGGCGTTTCTCACCAGAACCAACCGGCCGGATCCTCGTGCCGAAACACCCGCTTTTTTTCCATTTACGTAAATGGCTCCAACGGGATCAGAATAGAGCTTTAGAATGATGTCTTTGCCTGCGAAATTTTCGGGCATTTTCACTGTTTGCCGGAACCATTTGACATGTCCCTTACCCCACCACGCGTGGTTGAGCGTTTCGTTTTTCCAGCCGCGATTGCTTCGGGAAAACACCTTTTTCACGGAAAGGTCCCCGTCGTGCACCTGCCATTCTTTGACCTTAAGAATGGGGTGTGTTTCCAGGGGTTGCGTGCGGATTTTGGTGGATTCACCTGAAAAAACGCCGCTGCTTTCCAGGGCAATGGCCAAAATCAACATTCCTGCAGACAACCAGTGTTTTTTAAAACGAAACATGTGACCTCCTTAAAATTTAGTCGGGTCTCAAATCGGGCTTTGCCATTCTCAACTGCCGACTCCACTCAGAACCCTGTTTTATAATTTCCCTTTACGCTAAAAAATTTGTGTCCATTCGTGTCATTCGTGGACCCCGTCATTCCAAATCCGCCAAAGGCGAATGAGGAATCCCCGCATTCAACAAGGAGATTCTTCGTCGCTGACGCTCCTCAGAATGACAGAAAAACGCAAATGGCATTCCAATTAAAACACACTCACTCCACCTGTCATTCCGAACGCAAGCAGGGAACCCCCCGTTCACAACACCTGTCATTCCGAGCACAGCGAGGAATCTCCCTTCTCCATTCCGGGGGATTCCTCGTTCCGCTGACGCTTCACTCGGAATGACAGATCTGCTATTTTCATTCCGAATAAAATAAGAACCCCCTTCCAACAAACACCTGTCATTCCGAATCCGCCAAAGGCGAATGAGGAATCCCCTCATTTAACAAGGAGATTCTTCGTCGCTGGCGCTCCTCAGAATGACAGAAAAACGCAAATGGCATTCCAATTAAAACACACTCACCCCATCTGTCATTCCGAGCACAAGCAGGGAACTCCCCGTTCACAACACCTGTCATTCCGAGCGCAGCGAGGAATCTCCCTTCTCCACTCCGGGGGATTCCTCGTTCCGCTGACGCTTTACTCCGAATGACAGATCTGCTGTTTTCATTTCGAATAAAATAGGAACTCCCTTTTCAAACTGTGGAGCTTACTCACATGTCACTCTCGAATTTCGTACACGCCTTTCTCGTAGCTCTCCGTACGAATGATCACCTTCCGGCTGCCTCTTTCGAACCGCCAGTCACGATTCTCGCTGAGAGGGATTCCGTCCAGAAGAACCTGCTTCGGGGGTGTTTCTGCAAAAATCCGCAAAATGTGCGGCTTGTGCACGCCCGAAAGTCGAATGAAAATAGTCCCCTCGTCTTTTTGCACCGAAATCTCTGTCTGACCGCTGCCATCCGGATGGTTCACCGTAAACCGGCTTGTTTTGCCGGGATAAATCAAATAGGTCACATATCCGGTAGACGTCTCGTCTCCCAGCCCCGTGTACGCCCGCGTAACGTTTAGCGGCACGATGGCCCCCTCTTTCACAAATACAGGGAATTCGTCCAGCGGAAATGACTGTGTCACCCTCTGGCCGCCCTCAAATACCCGGGAATCGTTAAAAAAGTACCGCCACCGGCCTGGCGGGAATGTGATGCTCCGTGAAAGGGTGTCCTGCCAAATGGGAGCCACCAGGAAATAATCGCCAAACAGGTACTCGTATTTTCCTTTGACCGGCTTTTGCAGTACCCTGCCCCCTGCGTGAGCCGATACCACATAATGGTACATGTAGGGAACCAATTCGGTGTGCAACCAGGAAAATTTCCGAATAATTTCAAGCTCCTGAGGTGTGCGCTTCCAGAGAGCACGCTCCCCATGCCCACCGTTTAAGAAAAGGCCGCAAAAGGCGGAAAATTCCGCCCAGCGAATGTACAGGCGCGCAGGAATGAAGCTCCCGCTGTACCCGCCCACATCGGAGCCAATTACGCAGTAGCCGAGTTTGGCACTGTGCAAAATGTCCTGTAGCGCTTCTTCAATACCGTTCTCGCCGCCTCCGGTTTCATCCGCACTTTTGGCGTTTCGGCCATTTTCTGCGTGGGACGAACGCCATTTGTGTTCCTGGTCTCCAACCCAGGTGACGGGTGCCGCATCGATGGGAGCAAATCCTTCCGGATGCGCCCAGGGGGTGTCAATGGCGCGCGCCAGCGTCACAAACCCGGGATTTTTTCGCAGTCCATGGC
>JAADHR010000217.1:0-33367 GCA_013151735.1 Calditrichota bacterium
GACCCAACCACCGGCTGGGATTCCTACTGGTACGAGGCGCACTACACGCCGCTGGGATATTATCACAGCCAGGGCGTTCCGAATACGGATAATGTGGGTGCCGAATGCTACGTGCAGTTGGGTTTAAAAGAAAACTGGTCTCCTCCGAAGGAAGACGGAGCGGTTAAGGAAATTTCCTATTACGCAGAAGATGTCCACGAAAAGGATTATCACATGGGAACCGGAAACGGCTACGATATTTTCGGATGCCAGCCGGACAGTCTGGATACCAATAAAACCCGGATGCGCCATGGTGCCATGAGAGAAACAGAAGTCGGCGATGACACACTGCGCCGGTTCTGGGGCGGCCACGCCTGGGGATATGATTTCCTCGAATACGGCGTAGAATTGACCATGATTCAGGAGTACTACAAAAAGGCTGGCTTTAATTATTTTAATGCCGGCGATACGATTGGCGTGGCCGGTTTTGTTGAAACGCCCATGGATCATTGGGCCACTGAGATGACCCCGAGAGGCCAGATTATTGTTCCGCAAATGCCGGAACGCCCCTCAAGCATCGCGTTTGATGGAGACAGCACGGATTGGAATGCCCATCCTATTCTGGCAACGGCCCTGAATAACCAACCCAACTATTTCCCCTCGGAAGTAGGCGCAGCGGTTGATGATCGAATCGATTTGAAAGAGATCAAAGCCTTCTGGAATGAAAAAGAAGACTGCTTTTACTTCTTTATGAAATTCTGGGGCGGCCCGGTTTGGCCGAACCATGCATATGAGGAAGATGATCCGGTTTACGGGCATGTGACGCGGAAACCGCGGGTATTATCACATGCTGTTGGATCTGGACAACGACCCAACCACCGGCTGGGATTCCTACTGGTACGAGGCGCACTACACGCCGCTGGGATATTATCATAGCCAGGGCGTTCCGAATACGGATAATGTGGGTGCCGAATGTTACCTGCAGTTGGGTTTAAAAGAAAACTGGTCTCCTCCGAAAGAAGACGGAGCGGTTAAGGAGATTTCCTATTACGCAGAAGATGTCCACGAAAAGGATTATCACATGGGAACCGGAAACGGTTACGATATGTTTGGTTTTCACCCGGGTGAATTGGATACACTGGAGACCAAGCGCTTCGATGGCTACATGCATGAGGTCGAAGTTGGTGACGATCCTGCCTCCCTGCATTGGGCTGCTCATGCCTGGGGATATGATTTCCTCGAGTATGGCGTATCTCTGGATGAATTCCGGAAATATTGGGAAAAACAAGGCAAAGATTACATGAAACCCGGTGACGTGATCGGTGTGGCGGGCTTTATCGAAACGCCTATGGATCACTGGGCCACGGAAATGACCCCCAGAGGTGAAATTACATTGGGTACATCGGCTGTTTCCGAAAAAGCCGGAAGCAAAATGCCGACTCGCTTTGTCCTGAAAGACAATTATCCCAATCCGTTCAATCCTGAAACCCGGATTGAATACAGTGTTCCGAAACAGGCAACTGTAACCCTCGAGGTGTACAACACCATCGGGCAGAAAGTACGGACGCTGGTGAACCAAACGGTTCAAGCCGGTAATCATGTGGTTACCTGGAACGGACGGGATGATGCCGGACGAATGGTTTCAAGCGGCGTCTATTTCTACAAATTGCATTCCGGTTCAACTCAGATTACAAAACGCATGACATTTCTCCAGTAAAAAACGCGTTTTAAAAAGAAGGGGTTGCCTTTTTACAGGCAATCCCTTATTTTTATTAGGGAACCTTTTATGACCAGTCAGAAGAGTCAGAACTTTTCCGAACGGGGAATAAATGATTCGTTGGTCTGTTTCAGGGGGAAAGTCAGTGGTTCAAAGGAAGATTCGTTCGTTAAGAATTTGGGAGGTCTGGTTGAGTAAGCGATTTATTTCAGCGGTATTGGGTGGGGTTGCAATTTTGATGGTAACCGGCATCTGGGGATGTGGTTCCCACATAAACAATAGCGCACCTCTGGCCGTTTTTGACGGGGGGAGAGTAACGATTGCCGATTACGTGGATCAATTTCTCAAAAGCACCAAGTATAAACCCAAGGTGATGCCCACAAAGGCCAATTTAAAGAAGATTGTTTTCAACAAGGCCATGGAAAAGATGGCCACACGGGAAGCGGTTGCTGAAGGTTTGGAAAAGGATTCCACGCTTGCCCGTCAATTAAAGAACCGGGAATCGCTTTTACTTTTTCAAAAATATGTTCAGAAAGAGATCATCGATTCGGTGATTACGGATAGTTTGGTCCGAAAGTTTTATCGGGAGTTTACGCCGCAATATCACATGTATTACATTTTACGAATGATTCCCGAAAATGCCTCCAAACGCTATGCCCGGGCACAGAAGGATACCATCCAATGGATTTACCGGTTGCTGGAAGAAGGGAAAGATTTCAAAACGCTGGCAAAAACCTATTCGCAGGATGTCTCGACGTCTAAAAAGGGCGGGGACGTTGGGTTTGTAATTGAAGAATCCCTGGGTGATGAAAATTTACGGCGCGTCATGCGGACATTGTCCCCGAACAGCTACTCGAAGCCGTTTCGGGGGGTGGCCGGTTACTACATCTTGTACAAAGGAGAAACACGCACGGTCCCCGTTCCGGATTTCAATGAGGTGCGGTCGCGGATTTGGCAGACGCTCTACCACACCCGACGCCACGACATCCAAAAGCGGATTGACAAGCGTTTTAATGAATTGGCTCCCCGGTATCACTATCGGATTAGCCCCGGCATCACGGATTTTGTAATCAAGAAGAGCGGAACCTGGGAAAATCTGGGAGGACAGCGGTACATTTCACTGCATGTGTCTCGTTTTTCGCCGGCCGATTTTTCACGCGTGGCAGCAACATACGACGGAGGAAAAATCACCCTGGGGGATATTTTTTCCGGAGGAAAGGAAAGTCCTGAAGATATGTGGGAATTCAGAAAGCGTCTTTATGAGATTGCCCAGGAACGCCTGTTTGCTCTGGATGCGAAGAAAAAAGGTTACGACCAATCTCCCGCCATTCGGAAAGAATTAGAGACGATGCGGAATTCCCTGCTTCGACAGGCCATTTATCAACGGGAGGTTATGAAACCGGTTAACGCCGTTCTGGATTCTATCCGCTCCGTCAAGGGAAAGATCCTTTCAAAATCGGCTTTGCATGACTTGATCGTACAAAAGCGTGCGGAACAAGAGCAACTTTTCAGGGGCCGGTTTGAGGATAAAATGATCCGCAACTATCATTTCAAATACGTCACGGCGAATTTCAAACCCGCGCTTCAGGTGGCCAAAGAGAAAAAGCTCAAAGTGGTTTCTGAGCGCCGGAAGAGCTGATCCCGTTTGGCTGCCGAATTCCCGAAAGCAAACGATTAAATTGCTGATTTAAACAGGTGCTTTCCGCAGGCCTTTAACCCATTTCAATTAGTGGAGGTCCCATGCGCATTGTGGTCATTCTATTTATGCTTCTTTTAAGTTTTCCCTTACTGGCTCAAAGAACGATTGTAATTGACGGAAATTTTGATGATTGGGCGGATTTGCCTGTTCTGGTCACAGACCCGCCCCATGATGAACATGATACGGATTGGTTCGGGGATGGTCTTTCACAGCCCAGGCCGAGAAAATATGCCGATGTGGATATTCTGGAAGTCAAATTTACCCACGATGCGGAGAACCTTTACGGCTATGTAAAAGCACGGGGCGTTATCGGCCGCACATCCCGTTCGGCTGACGGGCAAAAAGCCGGTCGCTATTATTTTATTATTACAATTGATGTGGACAATAATGACTCAACCGGATACGCCCTTCAGGAGGGCAACTACTGGCCCAATTCAACCGGTTACGATATGAACATGGAGGTGGAATTCTACGATGGGGCCTTCAATACGGGGCACTACATCAATCATGAATTCCTGAGCGAAGCTGCATTGACTCAGGGGCGCGTCGATTTGGCCAATCATATTATTCGACTGGCGCCGGGCACGTACGATTATTATTTGCAATGGGTAACCTTCCCGGACACGTCATTTGTTTATGTGGAGGATAAAGGGCCGGTTGTCAACGGCGGGATTATTGAGGTAGCCGTGTCGCCGGATGGCCATGAGGCGGAGATGAAAGCCCCCATGTGGGGGTTTTTCTGGGATGAAAAAGGGACGCCCATCGTGAAATTGGGAAATACGATTGACATTTCATTTTCGCTGGAAGGCAGCGGCGAATTGTCTGAAAGTGCAGTTGAACGCGGGTACACCGGCACCAAATCGGTGTGGGGGTCCGATACGGCCGATCCCATTGTGGGGTACTATCTAAATGATCCGACGAAAGTGGCGGACTCCCGTCCAACGCGCCCGAACGCATTTGAATTGGAACAAAATTACCCGAACCCGTTTAATCTGAAAACGACCCTTCGCTATTCGCTTTCGCGCAGCGGGTGGGTGTCGTTGACTATCTTTGACGCTTCAGGACGCCGCATTCGTACGCTGACTCACGGTAATCAATCAGCCGGATCGCATCAGGTGGTTTGGGATGGCGCGGATTCCCGGGGCCGAATCGTGTCCAGCGGTCTCTATTTTGCCGTTTTACAGCAGGAAAGTTTCAAAACCACACGACAACTTTTGTTGTTGAAATAAGGAAGAACGCCGGAAAAATACCAACGTGTCTGCCCGCCTGTTGCGGGATTGCCACTTTCTAAAGGAGGGATTACCGCCCCTTCTTTACGATTTTCAAGAGCGTCCCGGCCTGTACGGTATCCGTTAATTTCATGCCGTTCAGCAGGGCCAGTTTTTCCCTATCCTTTCCCGAAACACCAAAGGCCTTCAGCGCCTGTTCCAGTGAAGAGGTCCTGGCCACTTTTCGGATGTAAATGCGATTGGGTTTTATTTGAATGCGCCGCGGATTGGTCATTCGGTTGAATTTGAACATCGTGGCTTGAAAGGTTTTCCGGTAGCCCGGGAAAAGATCATCCTGAGTGTAGCTGTGGAATACAAAAATGTGCGTCCCTTTTTTAATGAAAAGTGACATAATTTTTAACTTTCCCGTATCGGTTTCGATGGTTTCAATCACCCGGTGGGCAGGATAACCCTGAAGGCGCATGGGGTCTGATGAGAGAACACTCCCCTTGCTTTCCTTGATGAAGGCGTCCGCGGCTTGCTGGGGCGTTTGTCCTTTGGCCAGCGTGAATAAAATAACGGCATCTTTTTTGGGACTGACCATCTGAACCTGGGCGTGGGTGTTGACCAGTTTCCAGCCGGCCGGAACCGGAAAGTAGAAGCGCATGGCCGGATGGTAAAAAATCCCGTCCTCCACGAACCCCTGACGCGGATCATCACCAAAAACAAGCCCGTTTAGACGCTGTAAATAGGCATTCCGATGAATGATCCAGTGTTTCTTCCCCAATTTGGCCTGCCACTGCCGGGCCAGTTTTCGCACATTTTGAATCCGTTCTTTTGGATTGGGATGTGTGGTAAACCAATCGGGGAGCGCTTGCTGGCCGGAAGGCTGCATGCGGTCCAGAGTCTTGAAAAAATCCGCCATTTCCAGAGCATTGTAGCCCGCTTCGGAGGAATATTTAACACCGAGCTGATCGGCCTGTCGTTCGTTGTCGCGGCTGAATTTTAAAAACAGCATATTCACGCCCAAATTGGTCAAACCGGCGTATTTTCGAAATTCTTCTGAGAAGGTGTAAGCCAGCCCAAATCCCAGTTGAACCAGCTGGGATTGGCTGTATTGTTTGGCCGAATGCCGCGCGGCGATATGGCCGATTTCGTGCCCAAGTACACCGGCCAGCTCGGCTTCATTGTTCAAATAGGCCAGAATCCCCCGGGTGATGTACACGTAACCGCCCGGAATGGCAAAGGCATTCACCACCGGTGAGTCCAACAGGCGAAAATGAAAGGCCAGTTTGGGCCGGTCCGAAAGCCTGGCCAGTTTTTGTCCCAGTGATTCAATGTACGTTTCCAGTTTGGGGTCCTTGTACAAGCCGTACGTTTGAATGACGCTCTGATCGCTCTGCTTTCCGAGTTGAATCTCCTGGGACTCGCTCATCAACATGAGCTCTTTTTTACCGGTCACGGGATTGACGGCACAGGAAACAATCCAGGCAAACGAAATGAGTAAAAACAGAAATATAGCGATTTTTGTTCTTGTGCGATTCCACATGGGAAATCTCCTGTTTTGAAGGATGAGATTAAAATGAAAAATGATCTGCTGTCAAAACGGGTTCGAAAAATGCCGCTACTTCGCTCAATGCGATTCAGGTTTGTTAATCGAAACATAAAAATTTAATTATTTTCAGGAAATGAATCAAGGTAAAATTTTACGCCTGATTTTATCCCTGGAAAGGATGAAAAATTATGACTGAAGGAAAATGATCCCAAATAAAATTTTGAGTAGAATTAAAATCTTCAAGAAATCGCTTGCTTTTAAAAATAGAACGGTTTAAATTTTAGTAAATGTTTTCTCTATTTTAAAATACAGGTGGACTTTCCCTTGCGAGCTCTTTCTGAAAAAACAGTTCATTTCCTCATTTTTTTCTTTGGCGCCTGTCAAAAAATCCCAAATACTTAATACTTATTTCTTATTTCTCAATTGCCCGATTTACAGGGTATTGCTATTGTGCGTATATCTTTCTTTGTCACCAGTCTTTATCCATAAATTGAAATTCCCGGGAATAGTGTGTCGCCAAAATATTCTGGCAGATCATATTGTCCAAATGGCCGGGAATAATAATTCGTTTGAGACAAAGGAGGAAAAAATCATGATGAATTATCCTTTAACATTAACGAACCTCATGAAACGAGGGGCGGCTTTATTTCCCAAAAAGGAATTGGTTTCACGGGAATTGGATGGAACCGTTGTTCGCCTCAATTACGGGGAATTTTACACACGAACCGCACAACTGGCCAATGCCTTGCGCGAAATGGGCATTGCCAAAAATGATCGGGTGGGTACATTGGGCTGGAACACCCACCGGCATCTGGAACTCTATTTTGCCATACCCTGCATGGGGGCAACTTATCACACGGTGAATATCCGCCTTTCACCCGCGGATATCATTTATATTATTAATCATGCAGAAGATGAAATCCTTTTTTTTGATGCCGATCTGCTGCCCCTGGTGGAAGCCATCAAGGATAAAATCCATGTGAAAAAACTGGTCATTATGGGAAATCAAAAAAAATACGATACGAAACTGCCGGTTTTAAATTATGAAGAGCTGATTTCGGATCAGCCCAAAAATTACAATTGGCCCGAATTGGATGAGTGGGATGTGGCGGGAATGGCTTACACCTCCGGGACAACGGGTGAGCCCAAGGGTGTGCAGTACACCCACCGGGGGCTGGTTTTGCACAGCATTGTGGCCGGTTTGCCGGATATTATGAACATCTCCGAAAGTACGGTTATGCTGCACATTGTTCCCATGTTTCACGCCAACGCCTGGAGCATTCCCTTCGTAACGACGATGTTGGGCTCCAAGCAGGTGTTTCCGGGGCCGCGGGCAATGCCCGAAGACATGATTCGGCTGATTGAAAATGAGCGGGTCACATTTACGGCAGCAGTTCCGGTAATTTTCAGAATGTTGTATGACTACCTGAAGGCGAACCCCGGCCATGACATCAGCTCGTGGAAACACGCGGTTTGCGGCGGATCGGCGCCTCCCGCCAGTTTAGTGAAGGCTTTCAAGGATGATTTTGATGTGGAAATTTATCACGCCTACGGATTGACTGAAACCACCCCATTGCTTACCTGGAATGTTCCCAAGAGTACTATGAAGCTGGATGAAAAGAGCTACTACGAATTGAAAACCAAGCAGGGTCTTCTGGCACCCTTGCTGGACATGCGCGTGGAAAAAAGTGATGGAACCGAAGCAAAATGGGATGGTAAAGAAATGGGAGAACTTCTGGTTAAGGGGCCGTGGATAGCCAAAAACTATTACAAAGATCCCGACGAAACGTTTCGAAGAATGACAAACGGCTGGTTTCGAACAGGCGACATTGTGACGGTCGATGAAGAAGGCTACGTTAAGATCGTGGATCGGATAAAGGATGTGATTAAGACCGGCGGCGAGTGGATTTCTTCGGTCGATCTGGAAAATGCCATTATGGCACATCCCGGCGTGCAGGAGGCGACGGTTATTGGTTTACCGCATCCGAAATGGGACGAGCGCCCGCTGGCCTGCGTGGTTCCCAAGCCCGAAGCAAAAGGCAAATTGACAGAACAGGAAATTCTCGATTTTCTAACGCCAAAATTTGCCAAATGGTGGCTGCCGGATAAGATTGTTTTTATCGATGAAATACCCAAAACAAGCGTGGGCAAATTCGATAAAAAGGTGCTTCGGAAAAAGTACGAGAATCTGTATCAGAAAAGTGATAAATAGCTATCTTTGAAGAATAGCCTTGCGAAGGTTCTAACCCTTCGCAAGGTTGATGTAATCAAACCAAACAAAAAGGAGACATTCAATGGATTTTGAATTGACGGATGAGCAAAAAATGCTTCAGGATATGGCGTATAAATTTGCGGTCAACGAATTCACCCCCATTGCCAAAGAATGTGATCGTGAGGAGAGATATCCGCGCGAGGTGTGGAAAAAGGCCTGTGAGAACGGGCTCATCGGGGCATTTATCCCTGAGGCCTATGGCGGTGCGGGTGTGGGAGTTTTTGAGAATGCCCTGATCACGGAGCAATTTTCTCGGGTTGATCTGGGGGTGGGTTCAATTGGAGCGGCTACATTTGGAGCGGAAAATATCATTCTTTTTGGTACGGAGGAGCAAAAGAAAAAATATCTTCCGCCTCTTGTAAATGGAGAGGCCATATCGGCCGGCGCCTACACCGAGCCGGATGCCGGAACGGATGTGGCGGGTATCAAGACCACGGCAAAAAAGGACGGCAGTGATTATGTGATTAACGGCAGTAAAATGTTTATCACCAACGGGACGATTTGTAATTTTATGATTGTGCTGGCTGTCACCAATCCTGAAGCGGAGAAGCGCCATCAGCGCCAGAGCCTGATTCTGGTGGAAGCGGATCGGGAAGGAATCACGCGGACCAAAATTCACGGTAAAATGGGCATTCGGGCTAGCGATACCGCGGAAATTGTGTTTGACAACGTGCGGGTTCCCCAGTCCAATTTGATCGGCCAGGAGGGACGAGGGTTTTATGAAGTCATGCAGTTTTTCGATGTAACACGCCTTATGGTGGCTGCTCAGGGCGTTGGGTTGGCTCAGGGAGCGCTGGACCTGGCACTGAAATATGTTCAGGAACGAAAAACCTTCGGCCAGCCAATTATTGCCAATCAGGCCGTGCAGTTTAAACTGGCAGAAATGGCCACACACATTGAACTGGCACGAACCCTGACCTACCGGGCCGCCTGGCTGGCGGATAAGGGAACACCGGATCCCAAGTTGAATGCAATGGCCAAATTTTACTCCGGCCAAACGGCCGTCTGGGTGGCCAATGAGGCGCTTCAGCTTCACGGAGGCTACGGGTACATTGACGAATATGACATCCAGCGCTTTTACCGCGATGCCCGGATTCTGGAAATTTACGAGGGCGTCCGGGAAGCCGAACTGATGACCATCGCCCGCCGGCTGGTGTGACATTTGAGTTTTAGTAGGGTGGAAGGACAAACGCGCTTTGTCCTTCCAATATAAATCTTTGAAAGGAAAAATCGCATGGTTGGAATTTCAAAATACGGCGTCTATTTACCTGTGAAGCGTTTGAAGGCCGAAGAAATGGATCGGGCAGCAGGCGGCCCGGGCAGGGGAAAGGGCGAAAAAGCCGTGGCCAGTTTCGATGAAGATTCCCTCACGCTGGGGGTGAATGCCCTTTACGAAGCAGGGGTTCTGAATGAGACGTCGGTGGATGCACTCTTTTTTGCCAGCACAACGGCTCCCTATCTGGAAAAATCCTCGGCGGCTCTGATGGCAGAAACCCTGCCGCTGACTTCGCCCCAATTTACGGTGGATTTTTCAGGGACCCTTCGGGCGGCCAGCAACGCCCTGATTTTGGGCATGCATCACATTCAGGCAAACGGTGCACGAATGGCACTTGCTGCAGCGGATACCCGCCTGGCGGATGTCTATTCAGCCGATGAACGCGCTGTTGGCGACGGCGCGGCGGCCCTGCTTCTGGATTCCGGTACGGATCACGTGGCCGAGCTTACATTTGCAACCTCGACTTCCCAGGAAATCCTGGATGTCTGGCGAAAACCGGGCGATCGCTTCTTAAAGATGACCGAGCCCCACTTTCGTCTCAAGTTCGGATTTAATAATGTGATTACAAGCCTGTTCAGGCAGTTCCTGAAAACGTCCGGAGTGAATCCGGGAACCATTCATCACATTGCTGTGAATGCCCCCAATGCGAAGCTGTTAATAGGATTGCTGAAACAGGTTAATCTCGAACCGGCACCCCTCACCCTGCGGCTGTATCAGGAAATTGGCCACACGGGGGCCTCCTTCGGACTGCTGAATTTTCTGGCAGAATTGGAATCGGCTAAAGTGGGCGAGACCATTCTCTGGCTGGATTACGGGGACGGCGCCAATGCGTTGCTGTTTCAGAAAACGGGGGAGGCTGAGACGCCTCAAATAGAAAGAGCCATCGGGCAAAAACTCTATCTGAAATCGTATGAGGACTATTTGCGTTTAAGGAATTTGGTGGTTTCCGAGACCCCTCCGATGGAACCCTTTACCTCGGCCGTTATGAATTTTCGCGAGAAGCGGCAGAATTATGCGTTGGTAGCCCAGAAATGCAAGACTTGCGGGGAGGTGACCTATCCGCACAACCGCATTTGCCGAAAATGCAATGCAAAAGATAATTTTGAGTACCTGCCCATTAGTCTGGAAGGAAAGATCTTTACTTTTACGAAAGAATACTTGTACCCCTCACCGGAGGGTGTGGCGGTGACCGCCAGCGCCGATATGGACTCCGGTGTGCGTTTGTTTTTGCAGGTCACCGATTCGGATTACGACAAAATTGAGGTGGGACAGCGGGTCCGGCGTACCTTCCGAAAACTGCACGATGCAGGCGGGTTTCACAATTATTTTTGGAAATTTCGGGTAATTGAAGGGTAGAAGCCACGGATTCACGAATTAAAATAAAAATAAGCCGCTAATTCGCGAATGAAAAGAAAACCTATTGGCGCATTCGCGGCCAAAAAATCATTCGGGAGTAAGAAATGAGCCTAAAAAATAAGGTCGCCATTATTGGCGTGGGATGCACAAAATTTGGCGAGAATTTCGATCTGGATTACAAAGACATGCTGGTGGATTCCTACACAGAGGCCCTGGAGGATGCCGGTATCGAGCCGAAGGACATCGATGCCGCGTGGCTGGCAACGGCCTTCCCCGATATGGCGCATTTCGAAGGCAACAGTGGGAGTTCCCTGGCCGAACCCTTAAATCTTTACAACAGGCCGGTCACCCACGTTACCAATTACTGCGCCACCGGAATGGACGCCGTCCGGAATGCGGCCATGGCCGTGGCCTCTGGTAACGCGCGGTTTGCCTACATCGGCGGCGTGGAAAAAATGCGGGACGTGGGTCCGCGGGAAAGCCTGATTGCCCAGGTGGTAAAGACCGGCCACCCGGTCGTGGGAAAAGGGGCCACGGCTCCGGGCATGTTTGCCATGCTGGAAACCCGCTACATGGCCAAATACGGCGTAGACCGCACCCCCTTTGCGGAGGTGTCGGTAAAAAATCACGCCAACGGCAGCCTGAACCCAAAAGCGCATTTCGGCCGTCCGGTTACCCTTGAAGCCGTTCTGAAGGCTCCGATGATCGCCTATCCCCTGAGCCTTTACGAGTGCACGCCGGTGAGCGACGGCTCGGCCTCGGTCATCATCACGACGCCCGAAATTGCAAAAAGTCTGAAAAAGGATTACATCCTGGTGAAGGCCATGAGCCTCTCCATCGATGCCGGCTACACCCCGCAATTCGACAAATACAATGAGTTTCTTGGGTTTAAAGCCACCCAGCACGCGGCCGTTATGGCGTACCAGGAGGCCGGAATTAAAAATCCCCATGACGAAATCGATTTTGCCGAGGTGCATGACTGCTTCACCATCACGGAAGTCGTGAATTACGAGGATTTGCAGTTCTGTTCCCGCGGCGACGGATGGAAATTTATCCACGAGGGGCACTCCTCACTGGAAGGCGACTTGCCGGTGAATCCCAGCGGCGGACTGCAGTCCAGCGGACACCCCATTGGCGCAACCGGGGTGCGGATGGTTTACGAACTGGTGACCCAGTTGCGGGGAAAGGCGGGCAAGCGCCAGGTGAAAAACGCCCGCGTGGGATTGGCTCACAACCTGGGCGGCCCCGGCTCTGTGGCCAGCGTGGCGATTCTGGCGCGGCCGGATTGAGAACCTGGGCTGTTTTGATTTTGTTATCTGAATGAACGAGGCGATTCAAATGGATTTTTCATTAACGGATGAGCAGAAGGCGCTGCGGGAGATGGCCCGGAAATTTGCGGCGAAGGAAATCAGTCCCATTGCGGCGGAATACGACGAAAGGGAGGAGTTCCCTTTTCAGGTGGCGGAAAAGGCCTTTGCGGCCGGTCTGATGAACGCGTTGGTGCCGGAGGCCTACGGAGGCGGCGGATTGTCCCTTCTGGATACGCTGGTTCTTCAGGAGGAACTGGCCTACGGATGCGCCGGAATTGCGTCCATGCTTTTTATCAACAATATTGCCCTGACCCCTCTGGTGCTGGCAGGGACGGAGGCACAAAAGGAAAAATTCCTGCGCCCCATCTGCGAAGCCCCGAAGTTTGCAGCCATCTGCATCAGCGAACCGGGTTCCGGCTCGGATGTGGCCAGCATCTCCACCACAGCCCGAAAGACGGGCGACCGCTACATCCTGAACGGGACTAAAATTTTCATCACGGCCGGGGGAGTGGCCGATTTTTACACCGTTCTGGCCTATACGGACAAGTCGAAACGCCACCACGGCATGAGCTGCTTTGCGGTTCCGCGATCCACACCCGGCATTACCATCAGCAAAAAGTTTGACAAGATGGGCCAGCGCGCCGCCAATACCGTGGAAATGGCATTTGACGATGTGGAAATCCCCGCCGAAAATCTCATCGGGCAAGAGGGCGAGGGTTTCAAACTGATCATGCAAACATTTAACGAAAGCCGCCCCGGCGTGGCAATTTCTGCCATTGGCATTGCCCGGCGCGCCTTTGACGAGGCGCTCCACTACAGCCAGACCCGCCAGCAGTTCGGGCGGCCGATTTTCGAGTTCCAGTCGCCGCAGTTTTTGCTGACGGATATGACCACAAAGATCGCCGCCGGCCGGTGGCTGGCCTACCACGCAGCCTGGCTTTTCGATCAGGGGAAAAACAACGCCCGGGAAGCGGCGATGGCCAAAGCCTTTTGTGCGGATGCCGTCATGGAAATCACCACCAACGCCGTGCAGATTTTTGGCGGTTACGGCTACATGCGTGAATATCCCGTGGAAAAGCTCATGCGCGACGCCAAGGTGGTTCAAATTTACGAAGGCACCACACAGATTCAGAATGTTCTGATTGCAAAAAGTTTGAAAAAATAACGATCAATTGAAGAGAGAATTAGTGCCGCGAATTGACGCGTTGCGTTTTTTATTCAATTAAAATTCGTGAATTCGTGGCGCAAGAAAACGGCCGCGAATGCGCGAATGAAAAAATACGGAGGGTTCAATGGAGCTGCTCAAAAATAAAACGGCATTGATCACCGGCTCCGGCCGGGGAATTGGAAAAGCAACGGCGCTGGCATTTGCTCAGAATGGCGCCAATGTGGTGATTAACGACTTGGATGAAGATGTGGCGGTAGAAACGGCCGCCGAAGTGGAAAAGTGGGGTGTGGGTACGGCTGTTTGTGCCGGCGACGTGACGGCTGAAGATTTTCCGGAACGCTTTCTGAAAACAGCCCTTGAGAAATTTGGCGGGATTGACATCCTTGTGAACAATGCGGGTTTTACCTGGGATGCCATGATCCACAAAATGACCGATGAGATGTGGGATGCCATTCTCAATGTTCATCTGAAGGCGCCGTTCCGGATTTTGCGGGAATTTGGAAAATATCTGCGGGAAAAAAGCGACACCGAAAAGCCGATGACCCCCCGAAAGGTGGTGAATGTAACGTCCGTAGCCGGATTGGGCGGAAACATCGGGCAGTCCAATTATGCCTCGGCCAAGTCCGGCGTGGTGGGACTCACCAAAACCCTGGCCAAAGAATGGGGGCGCTACAACGTCACTGTGAATGCGGTGGCGTTCGGTGCCATCGAAACCCGTTTAACCATGGAAAAAGAGGGCAGCGAAACGGCCGACATCCATGGCATCAAAATCCCCATTGGCATTCCCAAAAATGTACGCGATATGTTTATCAAGATGATTCCCCTCGGCCGCATCGGCCGTCCGGAAGAGGCTGCCAATTCCATTTTGTACCTGGCCTCGCCGTTGTCCAGTTACATTACGGGACATGTTCTGGAGTGTACCGGGGGGTTGAAACTTTAAAAAGATGATTCTACTGAAATTTTTGTGGAAAAGACACTCTTTTTGGAAATAGAACCCGGCCTTTTGAACCCACCCCCTGACTCTCCCTCCCTGATCTCAGGGAGGGGGCCGGAGGGAGGGTCACAAATAGAACCAAAAAAATTTAGATGCACCGATCTCATTTCCGGAGAATAGAATGCCACTTCGTGATTTGAAAATTCTTGATGTGTCCCGGCTGCTGCCTGGCCCCTATGCTGCTATGATTCTTGCGGAATTCGGGGCGCGTGTAATTAAAATTGAAGATCCGGCCGGAGGAGAGCCCCTGCGCGCCACAACCCCCAAGCTTCAGGGCGAAAGTATCTATTTTTCGGCTCTGAATCGGGGGAAAAGGAGCCTTACGCTCAACCTGAAATCGGAGGAAGGGCGGGCTATTTTCCGCCGGCTGGTGGCCTCGAGCGACGTGCTGGTGGAGGGCTTTCGGCCGGGGGTGATGAAAAAACTGGGGCTGGATTTTGACTCGTTGAAAGAAACCAACCCCCGGCTGATTTACTGTGCGATCACCGGATACGGACAGTCAGGTTCCGATGCCGGCCGGGCCGGGCACGATTTGAATTATCTTGCAAAAAGCGGTCTCCTGGATTTCCTTCAAAAGGACGGGCAGCCCATTGTGCCGGGCTTTCAATTGACAGACATTGTCGGCGGCACCCTTCAGGCACTGGTAGGGATTCTTCTGGCACTGATTCAGCGGGAAAAAACGGGTCTCGGGCAGATGGTGGACGTCTCGATGGCCGACGGGGCGCTGTTGTTTCTGCCCCTGATTCTGGCCGAATTCGGCCTGCCGCACCTGCCGCCCAACCCGGTCGGCGGGTTCTTTGCCTGCTATTCTCTTTACCCCACACGGGATGGGCGGACACTATCTGTGGCCTGTTACGAGCGAAAGTTCTGGGAGGGCTTCTGCCGTGCGCTGGGGCACGAGAAGTGGATTTCTTTGCAATTTAATCCTGATCCGGCAGTGCAGGAAAATCTAAAAACACAAATTTCAAAAATTATTGCGTCCAAGCCCCTGGCCCATTGGGTGGATATTTTTACCCCGTTAAACATTTGTGTGGAACCCGTACAATCCCTGGATGAGGTAGTAGACGATCCCCATTTTCGGGAACGGGGCGATCTGTTTCGGGAAAACGGCATTTTCAATCTGCATTTTCCGCTTCACGGAAGCCAATTGAAAAAGCATCCCGGCATCCGGCCGCCGAAATTGGGAGAGCACACGGAAGAGATCCTGGGCGAATTGGGTTTCTCATCGGAGGAAGTACGGAAGCTAAAAGAAACGGGTGTTGTTTGAGGGGCAATACGCAATCCATTTTTACAATTCGTGAATCCGTGGCGAAAAAACAGCCGCGACTGCGCGAATGATTTGCTCGTCTCGATACGATCCGCTAAGGCGGATCACTCGACGACCGGCAATTTGAGAGTAGTTCGTTTTGGCAAAAACTTTCAATGAATCTCAACTGGTCACCGAGTGTCAGCCGTAGGCTGATGTATCGAGGTGACCTGGAACGAAGCTCGAATTTAAAAAACAAAAAAAAGCCGCAAATGGACGGCTTAAGAAAAAAGGGAGAAAACAGATGAAGTTTAAAAAATCGGGAAAGTATTTTGAGGATTTTGAAATCGGTGAAGTGTTTGAAACCGTGGGGCGGACGATTACTGAAACGGACATCGTTAATTTTTCCACCTTTTCGGGGGATTTCAATGCCATTCACACCAATGAAGAATTTGCCAAAACCACACTTTTTAAACGGCGGGTCGCCCAGGGAGCGGCCATCTTTTCAATTCTGACAGGACTGTTGTACCGCGAGGGATTTATGGAGGGAACCGTGATCGCTTTTCTGGGTGTGAACGACTGGAAATTCCTGGCTCCGGTTTTCGCCGGGGATACGATTTACGGTCGGGCGGAGGTAACAAATTCCCGCAAATCGTCCAAGCAGAATACCGGAATCGTGACATTCGCAGTAGAGGTTCTCAATCAGAGAGACGAGGTCGTTCAAAAAGGGACGTTTGTGCTGATGTTTGAAGGAAGGCCTGCCTGATTCTTCTGTTTCAGGACTTTCCTTTTTTTTGCTTGAATTTTATCTCTCAATTATTTAACTTGTGTCCATTCTGCAAAAAGAAGGAAAGGATTTCAAATGAATTTTAGTCCGTTGGATATTGTAGCTCTTGTCGCTTATTTGATTCTTGTGGTGGCTCTGGGTTCCTGGTTTGGACGAAAGCAGAAGGACGCAAAGGACTACTTCCTGGGTGGAAAGCGGATTCCCTGGTATGCGGTCGGGTTGTCCGTGGTAGCGACGGAGACCAGCACCCTCACCTTCATCGGGGTTCCGGCGCTGGCATTTTCTACCGACATGACATTTTTGCAGCTGACATTCGGCTATTTTATTGCCCGAATAATCATCAGTCTGCTCTTTTTGCCGGCCTATTATCGCGGCGATATGGTAACGGCCTATGAATTAATCGACCGCCGTTTCGGGCCGAATATGCGGAAGTACACAACGTTTGTTTTTATGATCACCCGTGTGCTGGCCGATGGCGTTCGCCTGTTTGCAACGGCTATTCCACTAAAACTGGCTACTGGTTTTTCCTACCCCACTTCGATTGCCATTATTGGAATTGTAACGCTTATTTACACCTATTTTGGGGGAATTAAGGCTGTCGTCTGGATGGATGTGATTCAGTTTTTCCTTTACATTGGCGGAGCGCTCGTGGCATTTTTCATCATTTTACACCTTCTGCCAAACGGCTGGCAGGATGTTGTGGCGATCGCCGGACCCGCCGGGAAGTTTAAATTTTTCGATTCAACCGTCAGTGTCAGTGTTCCCTATACGATTTGGGCAGGTATTCTGGGAGGTACGTTTCTGACGATGGCTTCTCACGGAACCGATCAGCTCATGGTGCAGCGCTTGTTATCCTGCCGAAAATTAAAGGATAGTCAGACCGCACTCATCAGCAGCGGTTTTGTGATTATCCTCCAATTTGCCTTTTTCCTCCTGTTGGGCGTTATGTTGTACGCCTTTTACCAGAAATTTCCGCTGGTGCATCCTCTGGCCCGAAGCGATGAAATTTTCCCCCGGTTCATTGTAACCCACATGCCCCACGGGGTTTCGGGATTGGTGATTGCCGCGATTTTTGCCGCCGCCATGTCCTCGCTCAGCGGGTCGATCAATTCCCTGGCATCCTCCAGCATGTGGGATATTCTCAAACCGATTCTGGGAAAGAAATTGAGTGTTTCCGGAGAGCTTCTCACGTCGCGCCTCATTACGTTGGGATGGGGTATTTTGTTGATTGTCATGGCGGGAGTGGCTGCCAGTTGGGGGAACGTGTTGGTTGTGGGATTGACAATTGCCTCCTACACCTACGGGGGCATGCTGGGGACCTTTTTGCTGGGGCTTCTCTCAAAAAACACCAATCAATGGGACGCCATGATTGCCATGACGGTCGGGCTCATTGCCATTCTCATTGTACAATCTCAAAATATTGCCTGGCCGTGGTTTGTGTTGATTGGAACCATTTTTACCTTTGTAACGGGGCAGATTGCAGCGGGCGGCCGCCAGTTGCTTAGACCGCGAAATTAGCCAGGGGATGCAAATATGCACTGGATTGCCAGAGACTTATGATGCTTTTTGTCCTTAATTATGTAGTTTGTGCGGAATGTATGTTGTAAATAACAAGCTTGTAAAAACACAACGGGAAATGACTGATTGGGAACAGACCCTATTTACGCGAAAAATCCAGGCGACTTGAAAAAAGCCATGATGAAATCCGCAAAAATGGCGGTTTTAATTTTTGCCTTGCTAACAGTTGGCTGCCATGCAAATAAAAATCCCCTGAAGGCCGAGGGGGCGCACACCGGCAAAGTTGTCAGACTGCCGGGAAGCCCCTATCCGGTTTCACAGAGTCCCCAAAGGCTTTTTGTTGTGGATGATGCGCAGTTTAGCCGGGCGCAGATTTTGGCAATTGAAACCCTTCAGGGCGTGGTGGCACAAACCCGTCCCGAAATTTACCGTGTGCGCGGGCCCGGGTACGCCCGGTGGCTGCAGAATTTTCAGGACGATCTCGGCGTGCGGATTGACGAAACGTACCGGTCGGATTTTGAGGGGCTCTTTTCTCATTTTAAAAACAGAATTTCGGGCTATTTTCTTTGCAATCCGAACGATGCCTCGGTCAATGTGGCCATTTCTCTGTGCGGAGTGCGTCAGGGCGTTGCAGCCACTCCGGAAACACGGCCTGTTCTGGATCGTCTTGGCATTCCCCTGCTCGGGGATGTGCGCGGGGAAGGCATAAACAATTTGATTCAGGGCTATTCCGCTGAATTTTCCAGAAAAGGCGTTTGCTATCAGCGGGAATCGATGGCTTTCAATTTAGCCGATTTTGCAGTTTTCGGGAGATTTATTTCCTTTTTCGCGCCGATTTCGGGAGCAATCACGAAGGAGGTTTTTGATCTTCTGGAACCAAACAGCCCGCTTTTGGGGTGGGGAGATGATGAATTCCAACTTGTTCAGCAGAGCAGCCGTCACGCACTTTTCGTGCATCCGGCTGACTGGGCAATTAATTTGTCCACGTTAAGCAATTTTTCGGCGGAACTGCACCAGCAAACACCCGTTTTACCGCAGGAAAACACGGCAGGCGATTTCCACACCGTTTGTTTTGTTATGACCGACGGCGACAATATCCAGTGGCTGTTAAATGATTTTTCAACGGATGTCCGCTGGTACGGAAGCCCGGATCGGGGGAAAATCCCTCTGGGCTGGACGATTTCTCCGGCAATGTCTGAGCTGGCGCCCACTGTTATGAAATTCTTCTACGAAACCGCGGCGAATTCAAAACGTGGCCGGGATTATTTTATTGCGGCTCCCTCCGGTTTGGGGTACGTCTACCCCGACAGGTACTCGGATTTGGCCGGATTTAGTCAATTGACGGCCCGATTCATGAAAAAATCTGATTTGCATATTTTAAATATCATTGGAAATGACCGCTCAACCGCTTTCCTGAAGCCCTTTTTGCAGTATCCTGAAGTTGACGCCATTTTCTACTACGATTATTCAAATTACTCGGGGGGAAACGGGCGCATCGATTGGATTGCCGGCAAACCGGTCATTTCCGGACGCTACAATTTGTGGAAGGGATTTGAAACGCCCGCTTCGCTCTCGGCCAAGCTCAATGCACTGCCCAAAAACAGCCATTCCCCGGACGGTTACAGCCTGATCCCGGTTCACGTGTGGTCAAATGGGGTCGCAGAAGTCCTGGCCTGCGTGAAACAACTGGGCACAAATGTGCAGGTAGTGGCACCGGACAGATTTGTTCAATTGATTGTGCAAAATCTTAAACCAGGCAAATAACGGTGAAATATTCGGTTTTTTCAGCTCTAAAGAAATACGTAATTCGCTACAAATGGAACTATCTCGCAGGCCTGTTTTTCGCCGTTTTGACGATTGGTTTTCGCGCGACCATTCCACTCTTATTGCGCTATCCCATTGATAAACTTCGTGAGGGTACCTCCAGTGAGGTGGTGGCCCAATTTGCCCTTTTGATTTTCCTTGCGGCCGTGCTTGCTGCTGTTTTTCGCTTTGGCATGAGACGAACGCTTATGGGAATATCCCGCCGAATAGAATTTGATATTCGAATAGACTATTTTTCTCACTTGCAGAAACTTTCACCGGCATTTTATCAGGGGGTGCGTACCGGCGATCTGATGGCACGCGCCACCAACGATCTAAATGCCATTCGCAACCTTCTGGGGCCGGGAATTGCTAACCTTATGAACACGGTGATTTTTTCGTTTGTGGCGATCGCGATGATGATCAAAATCGATCTCAGACTGACCCTTTTGGCGCTCATTCCGTTTCCCTTTGTTTCTATTCTGGCCGCGCGGGCCATGAAACAGATTCATAAACTTTTTGATGAAATTCAGGCCCAATTCTCGAAAATTTCGGCCAAGGCCCAGGAAAATTTTTCGGGAATTCGTGTGGTTAAAGCGTATGTTCAGGAGAAAAATGAGATCAATCGCTTTCATAAACTCAGCCGCGGATTTTTTCAAAAAAACCTGCGTCTGGCGCGCGTTCGAAGTATTCTAATTTCGGGAATGACCTTCCTGACGGGACTGGGTGCCGTTATTGTTCTCTGGATCGGCGGTACGATGGTTGTAAAGGGACGGATCACACTGGGTGAGTTTGTGGCATTTAATACCTATCTGATGATGCTCACCTGGCCTACCATTGCACTGGGTTGGATCATCAACCTTTACCAGCAGGGGACGGCCTCCATGAAACGAATTCTCGAAATCATGAATCGCAAACCCCTCATTCAGGATTCTCCCGATACGCGATGGGACATCCGGAAGCTTAAAGGCGCCATTCAGCTTGAGGATGTGTCATTTGCTTACCCGGGAACGGAAACGCCTGTTCTTAAGAATGTAACGCTTCGCATTTCCGCCGGCAAAAAGCTTGGAATTGTCGGAAATATCGGCTCCGGGAAAACCACCCTGGTCCGATTACTGACCCGCCAGTACGATGTAACCACCGGGTGCATTTGTTTGGATGGGGTGGATATCCGCCGCATCCCATTGAAGGTGCTCCGCCAGTCCATTGGCTACGTGCCCCAGGATAACTTTTTGTTTTCGACCACGGTCCGGGAGAATATCACATTTGGTCTGGAGACCGCTTCGGAAGAGGAGGTACAAACCGCAGCGGAAATGGCCGCAATTGCCGATGAAATCAGGGCGTTTCCGCACGGATTTGATACGGAGCTTGGCGAGAGGGGCATTAATCTGTCCGGGGGACAGAAGCAGCGCGTGGGGCTGGCTCGTGCGCTGATCAAAAATCCCCCTATTTTTATTCTGGATGATGCCTTCTCGGCTGTTGATTCCAGCACGGAACGGCGTATTCTGGAAAACCTGAAGCAGACATTTGAGGGCAGTACGGTGATCATGATTTCTCACCGCATTTCGTCGCTGACGGGATTTGATGAAATCGTCGTGCTTTCCGGAGGGAAAATTGTGGAGCAGGGGAATCATCAACAGTTAATGGAACGCAACGGCATTTATGCCGATTTGTTCCGAAAACAGCAGCTGGAAAAGGAACTGGAAGAAATTTAAACCTGAATTCGGAATGGGATCTTAAATTTCTCTGTGGTACTCTGTGCTTCTCAGTGGAACTCGGTGTAACCTGAAAAAAAGTAACACAGAGAACCCCAGAGAGAAAAAGAGAGAACCACTGAGAAAAAACATCCCGTAAATAGAATATTAATAAAAGAATAAATTACCAAAGAGAGACCCCATGCGGCACGGAGTCGGAAAAAGTTTTCTGGAAGAAGATGTAGTTGGAAAGGCCTACGATAGCCGGATTGTCAAACGGCTTTTTGCCTATTTGCATCCGTACCGTTTGCAGGTGGTTGCGGCCGTGGTGGTGTTGGTACTGCTCTCGCTGGCTCAGCTTGCGGGCCCGCTTCTGACGAAAATTGCCATCGACCGTTTTATTGTTCCCAAAAATATTCCCGGACTTTTTCAAATATCCCTGGTTTTCTTTTCGATTCTTCTCCTGGAGCTTATCCTTCAATTGATTCAGATCAATCTTATGGAATGGATTGGCCAGAATGTGATGTTTGATATCCGGATGGCCACATTTTCCCATCTCCAGAAAATGGACATTCAATTCTTCGATCGAAATCCGGTGGGACGGCTGGTTACGCGCGTAACAACCGATGTGGCCGCTCTCCAGGACGTGTTTACCTCGGGCGTCGTGGCTATTTTCGGGGATTTGTTCATGCTTTCCGGGATCATTATTGTCATGCTGGTGCTCAATTGGAAACTGGCCCTGGTCACCTTCAGCGTTTTACCCCTCTTGATTTATGCCACGTTTTTGTTTCGCAGAAAAGTCCGGGATAATTACCGGCGCGTGCGGTTTCTCATTGCAAAATTAAATGCCTTTCTTCAGGAAAATATCTCCGGAATGGTCATTGTTCAGTTATTTAATCGGGAAAAACGGAACTTCCAGCAGTTTAAAGAACTCAACCAGGAAACCCTGCAAACACAATTAAAAACGATTCTCTACTTTTCAATGTTCGGTCCCAGCGTGGATGCAATCAGTTATTTTGCCATTGCTCTCATTATCTGGTTTGGGGGCATTCAATACAATGCCGGAGGCTTGACCCTTGGCATACTGGTTGCATTTATTCAATACGCCCAACGCTTTTTCCGGCCCATCAGCGATCTGGCTGAGAAATACAATATTTTGCAGAGTGCCATGGCGTCTTCGGAACGCATTTTTAAGATCCTCGATGAAAAGCCGCAGATTATTTCACCGGCGAAACCGGTACCGTTTCGGCATTTTGAAAATCGAATTCAGTTTGATCACGTGTGGTTTGCCTACAAAGATGAAGACTGGGTGTTGAGGGATGTTTCGTTCGAGGTAAAGAAGGGGCAGAGGGTAGCACTGGTGGGAGCAACGGGGGCAGGCAAAACGTCGATTATCAGTTTGCTGGCCCGTTTTTATGATGTCCAGCAGGGGCGTATTCTTATTGATGGAACAGACATTCGCCGGTTTGCCATTCCCGATTTACGACGGAAAATTGCCATTGTGTTACAGGATGTGTTTCTGTTTTCAGGGAGTGTGGCAGACAACATCCGTCTGGGCGAAAATTTACCCGAGGAAACCGTGCATGAAGCTGCAAAAATCGCCAACGCCCATGAATTCGTTCAATCCCTGCCGGCCGGTTATCTAACGGATGTAAAGGAGCGCGGCACCTCCCTTTCGCTGGGACAGCGGCAGCTTCTCTCTTTTGCCCGGGCCCTGGCCTTCAACCCGGAGATTCTTGTTCTGGACGAAGCCACCTCCAGCGTGGACACCCAGACCGAAATGATGATTCAGGACGCGCTGGAGCGCCTTCTTGAAAATCGGACGGCCATCATCATTGCCCATCGGCTGTCGACCATTCAACATTCCGATAAGATTTTGGTCATTCACAAAGGGGAGATTCGGGAATCCGGAACGCATCAGGAGCTCCTGGCGCAACACGGCATTTATTACCGGCTTTACAAACTTCAGTTTGAAGAACAACAAATGGGAGAGATTCGGATTGAAGATTCGCAGGCATAAAGCCTGCGGTTACACGATTCTCAGCAGGAGTGACCTGTAACCGCACCCTTTATGGGTGCGCTTGTGTGAAGGTTCGCAGGCGTAAAGCCGCAGTTACACAATTTTCAGCGGGAGTGACCTGTAACCGCACCCTTTATGGGTGCGCTTGTGTGAAGATTCGCAGGCGTAAAGCCGCAGTTACATGATTTTCAGGCGAGACTTACCGGAACATGGCCTTTATACTTCCCCAGGTGTGGTGCACCCCGGAAATCTGCGGACTCACAGTGACTTCCGTCGAGTAAGATACCACCCCTTCGCGGTCGGTTTCTTTAATCCCAAGCCTGTAATAAAAGGTCTTTCCGGTTGGCTTAAAAATGGATCGGTCTACGAAAGTGTAGGTTTTCGGGTTCGCAGGGGTCGCAATTGCGGATGTGGCCTTTACAAGTTCCAGAGGCATATAGGGCTGGTTGTCGGTTCGCCTTTCAACCACATATCCTTTCACGTTCGTCTCTTGTGAAACACGCCATGTGAGTTCTACCCGGTTGAACCCGGGAGTGGCGTGAAATTCCACAATAACAGCATCGGCAAAAATGAAACCTGAAACGGCAAAAAGTGAGATGAAAATAAAAAGAATCTTGCGCATGAGGTGAACCCTTTGATTTACATCTTTATAATATAAACATAATTTGTGGAATGTCAAGAAATATTTTGTCAAAATTAAGGAAAAAATTCAAAAAGGGGTCGCCTTGTTTTCTTGTCTGAAAGAACATCCGTTTTACATCCCCCCGTTTGTACCAAAGGATTCTAACCAATTTAATTAATTAGAACTTGATATTTGTCCCGGGATTTGCTATTTTTAAAAGTTATGGCCGCTGGATGCAACATTTTGTGTCCCGGTTTTGTTAAATTGTAAATCGGGCAGTTCCGTTCAAAAACCATGAAGGATACCTGCTGTACCCGGCTTCTTTAATTGGAGTCAATTTGTGGGGATTCGCGGGGTTCGCAAAAAGGGTTTTCTAAAGCAGACGTATTCATTCGCGAAAATATGGGAGCAAAATCCCAAAGAACAAATGAGCCAACAGACGGCGAAATTAAAAAAAGAGGTGACAAGCAACATGGGTTCCCCAAGGACAAAAGTTGAAGTAAAGGGTCTGGAAGCCAGACATTACGATTTTTTCATGAATGTGCTGACCCTGGGGCTGTATCCCCGGTTTATTCGGAACGCGATTTCGGGAATGGAATTAAAACCCGGGGAATCGGTACTGGATTTTGGCTGTGGAACGGGTCGGAATGATTGTTTAATGCGTGCTCATATTGGAAGCAGTGGCCGGATTTTAGGATTGGATATTTCAGACGAAATGATCTCTCAGGCCCGAGACAAATGTGCACCTTATCCCAATGTATCTTTTGATTTTAAACGGATTGAAGAACCGTTACCCTACGAAAATGAATTTGATGTGGTGTTTATGTCATTTGTGCTTCATGGGTTTGAGAATGATGATAAGGAAACCATTGCAAAAAATGCCTACCGTGCGCTGAAACCGGGAGGCCGGTTTGTTATACTGGACTACAACGAATTTCAGGTGCAGCAGATGTTTTTTCCATTGAGACAGGCATTTGTGCACGGCGAATGCCCGCTGGCCCTGGAGTTTGTGGAGATGGATTTAAAGAAATTTCTGAAAGAATTCGGTTTTCGCGAATTCAAAGAAAAGTATCATTTTAAAAAATATGTCCGTCTCCTGATGGCGTACAAGTAATTGCTCAAATCGCAACTTTCTCAACATTCAGGATAGTTGACTGGACGGGTCTTGACGGGACGATTCCTGATGCCAATCTGCCCGGAGGTATTGGCATCAATCCAAAAAATTATGACGGGATTACGGGTTAGTTTTAAGGATTATTTTTATGGAGTTCCAGGTTCCCCTGGTAGAGGGGGTTTTGGTGAAGCGCTACAAACGATTCCTGGCGGATATTCGGCTGAATACGGGGGAAATGGTAACCGCCCATTGCCCCAATTCCGGAAGCATGATGGGCCTGGTGAACCCCGGAAGCCCCGTGCGCCTTTCCGTCAGCCGCAACCCAAAGCGAAAATTAAACTACACGTGGGAGATGGTGAAAGCGGATGGGGTCTGGGTGGGAATCAACACAAATTATCCCACCCGCCTGGTAATAGAAGGTTTTGAACAGGGGAGTATTCCGGAATTTGCGTCGTATCGTTCCGTGCGCAAGGAAGTAACTGCGGGAAACAGCCGGCTCGATTTGCATTTCACCGGTCCCCGGGGAACGCTGTGGGTAGAGCTGAAAAATGTGACCCTGGTCTCAGATAATGTGGCCCGGTTCCCGGATGCCGTAACAGTCCGCGGCCACAAACATGTACGGGAATTGACAGCGCTTTGTAAACGCGGGGAACCGGCCGCGATCTTTTTTGTAATTCAGAGGGAAGATGTTGATTGGTTTACGCCGGCTGATGCCATCGATCCGCAATTCGGACAGCTTTTGCGAGAGGCCGCCCGACAGGGCGTGTCCCTGTGGGCCTATCGCTGGCAGGTGAGTCCGGCGGGAATCCAAATGCTCGGAAAAGTACCGGTTCATTTGTAACAGAGCCATTTTATTCCGGGGGGCTAAATCCGGTCAGATATTTTGAACGTGGGCAGAGAACCCGGCCGCGTTCTGATAGGTATTTTTCTGGAGCCGTTCCTATTGCATTTTTCTGTAAAAAAATCTTGATTAAAAGATAAATTATTTGTAAAATAAATAGATAATTTCGAGTCAGGTTTTTGCGATTCTGCTCTTTATGAAAAGTAATCTTCGACGTATAACGAATTTTTAAATAGAAAGAAAATGTTGAGTAAATATCCGGTCGTAAAAGATTTAAATTCCCTGATTGAACATTCAACCCTTAATAATTTTGAGAAAGTTGCTCTTACCTACGAACAGTCCACTTTGACTTATAAGGATCTGTACAATTCGGTTTTGCGTTTGGCAGCAGGGCTTCAAAAGTTGGGTATTCAAAAAGGGGATCGGGTTGCGCTTATGCTGCCCAATATTCCCCTGTTCCCCATTGCGTATTACGCCATTCTAAGGATCGGCGCGATTGTGGTGCCCATTAATACCATGTTTCGGGAACGGGAAATCCGCTATATTTTGGAGGATTCTGAAAGCTCGGCGGTGCTTACTTGGGATGATGCTCTGGAGGAAGTCGGACGGGCGGTTGAAGACATCGATTCCTGTGCGCATCTCATTGTTTCCGGCAGGGACCTCCCGGAGGAGGTTGTAAATCTGGATGCCCTGCTTTCAGAGAATCCACCCAATCCCGGCGGTACCCGGATCACATCGGAGGATTCGGCGGTTATCCTCTACACCTCCGGAACAACCGGAAGGCCCAAAGGCGCCATCCTGACGCACGGGAATTTGGCTTCCAACGCTTACGCCTCGGCCATTATCGGACAGATCACTTCAAAAGATATTTTCCTGGGTGTACTGCCGTTCTATCACTCATTTGGCCAGACCGTTTCCATGAACGCCGCCTTTTACTCGGGTGCACGAATTGTCCTTCTCCCGAAATTTGACCCCGAACGCGTCTTGCAGGCGATATCCCGCGAGAGAATTTCGATTTTTGCGGCCGTACCCACTATGCTCAAAATGTTGGTGGATTATGACGCCCCTGTCCCCGATTTGTCGTCCATCCGGCGCCTTCTTTCGGGAGGTGCCAAATTGGAGACGTCCCTTTTGGAAGAATTCGAATCAAAATTCGGCATTCCGATTCATGAAGGATACGGCTTAACGGAGGCCTCTCCCGTTGTGACCTTTAACCTGGAGGGATTTGCCCGAAAGGAGGGGTCCGTGGGGGTTCCGTTACGGGATATTTACGTGAAGATCGTGGATGCGTCCGGTAATGAATTGGTGCCCGGGCAGGAGGGAGAAATTCTGGTGCGGGGCCCGAATGTAATGAAAGGATACCTTAATCGTCCCGAGGCAACCAAAGAGATTTTGAAGAACGGGTGGTTGTACACGGGTGACATTGGATATCTGGATGAAGAGGGCTACTTGTACATTGTGGACCGGAAACGGGACATGATTATTAAGGGGGGATTTAATGTGTATCCGCGTGAAATAGAGGAACTGCTTCTTCATCACCCCGCCATTTCAGAAGTAGCCATTGTGGGCGTTCCCGATCCGGTACAGGGGGAGGAAGTCAAGGCATATATTGTTCTCAAAAGGGAGGCCAATGTGTCGTCAGACGAAATTATCGACTATTGCATCTCTCAAATTGCGCGCTACAAATGTCCAAAATATGTGAGCTTTTTGCAATCGCTTCCGAAAAACTCTCTGGGGCGTGTGCAGAAGCATCTTTTAAAACGGGGTAAAGCAACACGATACGGAAAAGGACGATCGTAACTGGAAATTATGGGTTTTTTGCAGAAAATTCAATTCAAACGATGGAGGTGAATCGTGAAAGATTATTCAATGGAAAAACTCAGAAATGTGGGGTTGATTTCTCATGGGGGTGTCGGTAAAACCTCCCTCGCCGAAGCCATGCTTTTTGATGCAGGCGAAACCAATCGGTTGGGGAAGGTTGATGACGGCACAACCCTTTCTGATTATCATGATGACGAAATTGAACGAAAAATCTCAATCAGTACCTCCCTTTTACACTGCGAATGGAAGCACCATAAAATCAACATATTGGATACCCCGGGCTATTCAGACTTCCTCGGTGAGGTCAAGGGTGCCATGCGGGTTGTTGAAACCGGCGTGGTTCTTGTTAATGCCGTTTCCGGAGTGGAAGTGGGAACAGAGCAGGTCTGGGAATACGCGAAAGAAGAAAATGTGTCAAGAATTATTTTCATTAACCGGATGGATAAAGAAAATGCCAATTTTGACAAAACGCTGGCCATGTTGCAGCAGCGGTTTGGAATGAAGGTTGTTCCGGTTCAATTTCCCGTGGAAGAAGGTGAACAATTTCATTCATTTGTTGATCTCATTCACATGAAGGTTATCTCCTACACAGCCGATGGTTCGGGCAAAGCGACGGAATCTGACATCCCGGATAATTTGAAAGCAAAGGCCGATGAACTCCGGGAGAAATTGGTCGAGGCCATTGCAGAGAGTGATGATGAGATCCTTGAAAAATATTTTGAAGAGGGAGAAATTTCTGCCGACGATTTTAAAAAGGGCCTGCTGAAAGGCATAAAAGAACAAAACATTTTTCCGGTACTGGTGGGTGCCGCAACAGCAAATGTGGGCGTAAAAGAGCTGATGGATTTTATTATTGATTTTGCACCGTCGCCGGCAGAATATCCTGAAATTGTGGGACAGGACGTAAAAACGGGCGAGGAAGTTGTTCGAAAGGCCTCTCCCGATGCACCCATGGCGTCCCTGGTATTCAAGGTGATCTCTGAACTTCACGTCGGCGAATTTTCCTGTTTCAGGGTTTTTTCGGGTGTGATGCATGTGGGGGATGAGGTCATGAATCCCAATCAGAAAGCGACTGAAAAGATCGGACAGATTTACATGTTAAATGGGAAAAATCGAAAAGAAGTACCGCAGGTGTCTGCCGGTGATATTGCCTCCGTCGTTAAATTAAAAAATACACACACTGGCGATACACTTTGTGATAAAAAAGAACCCATTTTACTCCGTGGAATTCAATTCCCGGATCCGGTGATTCGGGTAGCCGTTGAGCCCAAATCAAAGGGTGATGAGGAAAAAATCGGCGTCGGATTGCAAACGATTCATGAAGAAGACCCCACCTTTGTTTCGGCATTCGATCCTGAACTTCGGCAGACCATCATTCAGGGGCAGGGTGAACTCCATCTAACCATTGTTGTCAAACGGCTAAAAGATAAATTCGGCGTTGAGGTGGATCTGACCGAGCCCAAAATCCCTTACCGTGAGACGATTAAGGGGAAGGCGGAAGTTCAGGGAAAATTTAAGCGGCAGTCCGGCGGGCGCGGCCAGTACGGCGACGTCTGGATTCGTCTGGAACCGAAAGGCCGGGGTGAAGGGTATGAATTCGTTGATGCCATTGTGGGCGGGGTGGTCCCCGGCAAATATATCCCGGCCGTCGATAAGGGAATCCAGGAGGCCATGGCCGAAGGCGTTCTGGCGGGGTATCCGGTTGTGGACGTTAAGGCCACGCTTTACGATGGGTCGTTTCACCCGGTAGATTCATCCGATATGGCCTTTAAAATCGCGGGTTCGATGGCTTTTAAAAAAGCGTTTCTGCAGGCGAATCCCATCCTGCTGGAACCCATTTACGATGTCGAAGTCAAGGTTCCGGAAGAATATCTGGGCGATGTGATGGGCGATTTGTCCAGCCGGCGCGGCAAAATTCAGGGCATTGATTCAGAAGGCCCGTTCCAGATTATTCGGGCGAAAGTTCCCCTGGCAGAGCTTTACCGCTATTCTACTGCACTGCGTTCCATGACTCAGGGACGCGGCATTCACCGGAGGAAATTCAGCCATTATGAAGAAGTTCCTCATGACATTGCAGAAAAAATCGTCGAAGCGGCAAAGCAGGAAAAGGAAAACGAAAACAAATAGTGAAGGCATTATGAAATATCTTTGGGCCCCGTGGCGCTTGCAATATATTCAAAATACGAATGCCGAAAAAGGAGAGGGCTGCATATTTTGCACCATTCCAAAAGACCCTCCCGCGAATGATCAGAGGAACCTCCTCTTGTTTCGCGGAGAAAAGGCATTTGTGATGCTCAATAAATTCCCCTACAATAATGGGCATCTGTTGATTATCCCTTATCGTCATCTGGCTGATTTTGAGAACCTGGATGGTGAAGAGAAATTGGAAATGATGGATTTGATTGAAAAGTCCGTTCGTGCCCTTAAAGCGGCCTTTCATCCTCAGGGATTCAATGTCGGGATGAATCTCGGCCGTGTGGCCGGTGCAGGAATTGATGATCACCTGCATTTTCATGTGGTTCCCCGCTGGAACGGCGATACCAATTTTATGCCGGTTCTGGGGCAAACAAAGGTCATCTCCTCCAGTCTGGAAGATACGCTGCTGGCCCTGAAAACGTATTTTGAGAAATAAAAATCAACGTGTATCACCCAAAAAGGCCATCCCGTTTTGAGATGGCCTTTTTTGTCGATTTAAAATACAATTTGCTGCAGATTAAAAAAATCCCCTTGCGCCTGCGGATTGCCTCTCAATTAATCCATTGAAAAAGATTTTTTGCCAAGATAGATGGCATAGGCATCGTCAACGCTCATATCCTTCAATGTAATGGCTGAAATCGCATTGCACATGCGCACGGCCTCTTCAAAGGATTTTTGGTGGATGTTCCGCCCGGTGGCATTTCCGCTGGCTCCCGAAACAAAAATCTGATCGTGGAGCTGCTGAAGGAAGGCTTTTGCATCCATGGAAGATCCGCCGGCGCAAACAACCTTGGTTCGTCCGGCAGCCAGAATCGCTTCCTTGAAGATCTCCTTGGATTCCGCGCCCTCTTTTTTGGGATAGTTCACTTTGACGAAATCGGTGCCCAGGGCCGCGGCTACCCCCGTGGCGCCGGCAATCAGGTGCGGGTCTTTTTCATCCCCTACCGCTTTTCCCCGGGGGTAAATCCAGAGAACCGTGACCAACCCAACCCGATGGGCCTCGTACACGATCTGCGCGGCCTGCCGCAGCATATCCGCCTCAAATTCACTTCCCAGATAAATTGTGTAGCCCACACCCAGAATGTTTAACCGGGTATTGTTTTTGAATTCGGCGACCTGATGAATGTCAATCCACTGGTTGCTGAAGGGATCCATCTGGTCGGTTTTGACAAGATTGGTTTTGGAATTCAGTTTTACAAGATAGGGCACATCCGCATAATCTCTGCCATAGCGGGAAATGAGTCCCAACTGGGTGGCAAATACGCCAATTTCTGCGGCCTGCGCGATCCGGAATAAATGTTCGGGGGTGTTATCGTCGGGAGAAATACCATCGCCGTAAAAATCCTTGTTTAAATGTTCCACTTTTTGATCCCCCGCAAACAACATTAAACGTCCTGTCCCCTTTGTGAGGGTTAAATAATTATCGATGTACGTATTTTCAGCGTCTTTGGGCACATCGAATGGAACCTGCACACCTTTTGTGGATATCATAATTCTGGCCCTCCCTTTTTTGTCGTTGGGTGTAGTGAGGAAATGTGTTACTGATCCATTCCCGGGAATGAATCGTGCAAAAACAGTAATTCCTGTTTCTGTGCAAAGACAAGAGTTACTAACTCGGTCAGTCTGAGCATCAGTAAAAATATAGGATATTTAAGTAAATTATGCCATGATAAATGAGATTTGGATGCGAGTGAGCGAAAAAGGAGGGAGAATAATTCGCTGAAGGCAAAAAAAATCCCTGCTCTGGTAGTGGCCTGACGAAAGGGCCGTGTAAATCACGGTGGGCACCGCCTGAGGCATTTCATGCGTCCTCCGTTGCGTACGAAACGCAACCCTTTCGGGTGAGGCCTGCATTCCATGTCCAGAGCTAAGCTCCCTTTCTCAAAGTGTTGGCTCTTTGTCTCAATAGCCACGTTCCAACGAGCAGGGAAATCTTTTACACATATAAGATGTCAAAAAAAACAGGAAAAGTCAAGTGAAAAAAGTAAAATTGAAAAATTCCCTGGATTTTTTTTCAGCGCGGATCTGTGTGCTAAATTCCAGAGGATCAAACTATTATCGCACGTCATCCACGAAAAGGAGCAGAAGATGATGACGTCAATTCAACGGTTTCGCATCCGCTTACCGGGTACTGTTCCCAATTTAGGCAGAACAGCCGCATACTCCGGGTTGTGGATAAATGATATTTTAAAGGGTCTTGAATTCCCCCTGCCTTTTTATCGGAAATTCCCCCAAAATCCTTTAATTCAGATTTCACAAATTAAGTGTTGACCTAAATTGATTTTATGGGTATATTTCATAGAAAAAACGGATCTGAATGGTTTTTGTTCAACCCTTGCATCAATCCGTCATCATTTCTGATAAAATTACAAAATAATACAACCCATTTGACGCATACGTTTTGTTTTTGAGAAAGGAGAGTGTGATGAATTCTTCAAATCTGATTCGGCATACCGTTTTTTATACCCTGTTGCTTGGATTTGCAGCGCTTTTTATTTTTTGTTCGTCGGATAAAAAGGGAGAAGAGAAAATGGTATCCAATAATCGTCCGGGGAGCTTTGGCTATGACGTGGCTTTCCTAAAGAGCAAAGGACAGATGGTTGTTCTGAAGGATGAGACGGGAGAGCGGCAGGTCATTGTTTCGCCTCAATATCAGGGCAAGGTTTTTACAAGTACCGCAGATGGGCCTTCGGGTAAAAGTTTTGGCTGGATCAATTATAAATTATTTGAATCCGGGACGATTCAGCCACATATTAATGCCTATGGCGGAGAAGACCGTCTCTGGCTGGGGCCGGAAGGCGGGCAATTCTCGATCTTCTTTAAACCCGGGGCAAAAATGGTTTTTGACAATTGGTTCACTCCCGGTATGATGGATACAGCAGCCTTCACGTTGCTTTCAAAAACCAACACCCGCGTTACGATGGAGAAATCGGCGCGGTTAACAAATTATGCGGGAACGGAATTTGACTTTCGGATTAACCGCGATGTCACATTGCTTCCTGTTGATTCCATTGAAGCCGATTTAAACATTCCCCTTCCAAAGGGTGTGAAAGTGGTAGGATTTCAGTCAAAGAACATTTTGACCAATACCGGAAACGCTGCCTGGACCCCGGACAAAGGTACGCTGTGTATCTGGATATTGGGGATGTACCGGCCGTCGCAAAAGGCCAC
>JAADHR010000217.1:33412-60405 GCA_013151735.1 Calditrichota bacterium
ACAACAGATTATTTTGGAAAGATCACTCCAGACCGCCTTAAGATTCAGAATGGAGTCATTTTTTTCAAGGCGGATGGTCGCAAGCGGTGTAAATTGGGAGTACCCCCGCAGCGTGCAAAATCCGTTGCCGGGAGCTATGATGCGGAAAACCACATTTTGACCCTTATTCAATTCAATAAGCCCAAAGGCCCCCAAAAGTACATTAACCAACTCTGGAAGATTCAAAAACACCCCTTTCAAGGCGATGTGATCAATTCCTACAACGACGGTCCTTTGGAAGATGGAAGCCAAATTGGGCCATTTTATGAACTGGAAACCTCATCTCCCGCAGCTTTTCTCTCACCCGGGGAAAGCATCGTTCATATTCATCGCACCTTTCATTTTGTGGGAGACGAATCGCAATTGGATCAGATATCGCAGGCCGTTTTGGGTGTGACGATTCAGCAGATAAAAAAGGCTTTCAAATGACAGGGAAGAGCCGCAAAAATGAGAATTTTGTTAAAAATTTGTAACATTTTCATTGACAAATAAAATTAAATTTTGTATATTAATCTACCAACCCACTACATTTCAATTATGCGAAAAGACAAGCGATCAAAATATTCCTTCCGTTTTATTGGGGCATTAGCATTCGTATGCACGCAAGATCAGAGAGAAAAATCCCTGTAAACATAAACTAATTTTGGAGAAGCGTTTTGGGAAAAAAAATTGTGCATCGAACCGAAAAGTTATACAGCAATGCATTGGAAAAATACCTTCAAGAAATCGGGGAAACCCCCCTTATCAGCCCGGAAGAAGAAGTTGAGTTAGCCCGCCAAATTCATGAAGGGAATCACGAAGCTCTGGAAAAACTCACACGAGCAAATCTCAGGTTTGTTGTCAGTATTGCAAAGCAGTATCAGAATCAGGGTCTCTCTCTGGACGATCTGATTAATGAAGGAAATCTTGGCTTAATAAAAGCAGCCACACGATTTGACGAGACGCGGGGCTTTAAATTTATTTCCTATGCAGTATGGTGGATTCGACAATCGATTCTTCAGGCACTGGCGGAACAGTCACGTGTGGTTCGGCTGCCCTTGAATCGTGTGGGCGCCTTGAATCGGATTGGCAAAGCGTTGTCGCTACTGGAACAAGAATTCGAGCGTGAACCCACTGCAGAGGAAATTGCAGCAGAACTGGACATGAGTATAAATGATGTAAATTATGCACTTCGGATTGGGGGGCGACACCTGTCCCTGGACGCGCCCTTTTATTATGGCGAAGATAAAGACAGCTCATTGCTCGATTTAATTGAAGATCGCACCAGCCATGCTCCGGATGAGGACCTTCTCGAAGAATCTCTTAAAAAGGAATTGGAGCATGTGCTTACCTCGCTTACAAAACGTGAAGCGGAAGTCATTCGTCTCTATTTCGGACTGGGACTGGAACGGCCGCTGACGCTGGAGGAAATAGGCGAACGTTTTCAACTCACGCGTGAAAGGGTTCGTCAGATCAAAGAAAAGGCTATCCATCGATTGCGCCACAGTTCCCGCAGCCGAAAGCTGCGGCATTACCTCGGATAGACCCATGCCTTTTGGGGAATTCTAAGTTACAATAATGTTTTTGATTGTGTCTCATTTTTTACAAAAAATTAATAATTTTGCATTTTTTCCTTGAAAAACAAGGTTTTTTTTTATAAATTGGTACAACTTTTAAATTTGCAAAGCGCGGTGTGGTCGGGGGGAGCACAAATAATAATACTTGTGAATCCCTAATGTATGGCAGGTGAGAGGATGTGGAATTTAAAGCTTTTACTATTTTCAAAGGATCATTCCGAAGCGAAATTCTTTTTATTGACCCCCAAAAAATTAACCCTTTTAGCCTTTTTCCTTTTTATCAGCACATTTGCATTCTCCGCAACGGTTCTGTATCTGGCCACCAATATCTATCATGATTATAAAATAGCCAGTCTGAATCATCAAAATGCCATTCTTGTATCTCAACTGAATACCATGGAACAAAGAATACATGGTTTGAGTGGTAAAATCCGCGAGCTGGAAAAAACCGACGATGACCTGCGAATGCTTGCTGATCTTCCGGAAGTGGATGAAAGCATGCGGGACATCGGTTTTGGGGGCACCGCTGATTATCTGGATTATTCCATTGAAGATTTGCCTGTTGAAATCGGTAAAAAGACAAGCAATCTCCGTCTGGATATCGAAAAGCTGGACCGGCGCCTGCTGATGGAAAAGGAAAGCTTTAATCTCATTCGTAAAAAATTACAGGCCAACCTAAAACTGATTCAACATACCCCCTCAATTCGCCCGGTAACCATTGGGCGTCTGAAAAGTAAATTCGGACGCCGGGCCGATCCCTTTCTTGGAATTATTCGCCACCATGACGGTATTGACATTGCCGCACCGGACGGAACGCCTGTTTATGCCCCGGCCGATGGTGTTGTCATTGCCATTAATAATTCACCGATTGCCAGAAAAGGCTATGGCCGGTACGTTATTATTGACCATGGTTACGGTTACGAAACGCTCTATGGGCACCTGTCAAAAATCAATGTAAGGGTTGGGCAAAAGGTAAAACGCTGGGACAAAATTGCCGAAGTGGGGCATACCGGACGTGCGACGGGAAGCCATCTTCATTACGAAGTGCGCGTGAAACAACGTCCCGTGGATCCCATGGCATTCATCTATAATTGGTAATTTGCTGAAGATGGCGGGGGGAAATAAATTAAAAGTCCAATTACCTCATTCAACCCCATCAAAAAAGGTGGGCAACGCACCCAAATCGTACTCCTCAGCATATTTGAGACGGATTTCTTCCGTCTTTTTTTATTTAAGCCCCGGTTTGGAATCATTAAAAACAGCCATTCGGGCCGGACGACTTTTTTCTCATTGAACCCACCGTGGAAATTTAGCAGGCAGGGTGTCCTTAATAAACGATCCTTCCAAATTGTCTTGATTTATTTTGAAAAAATGTGTATAATGTAATCCGAATTTATGGGAGCTATTTGCATGAAAATAATCCATAGCATTACGGATATGCAAAGGGAATCCGATGCTCTGAGACGCAACGGGCAAATCATCGGATTTGTTCCAACCATGGGCTATTTACACGAGGGGCATCTCAGCCTGTTGCGAATAGCCCGCAAACGTGCGGATGTAACCGTTATGAGCATTTTTGTCAATCCCACTCAATTCGGTCCTAATGAAGACCTGGAACGCTATCCCCGGGATTTTGAGCGGGATGAAAGGTTGGCCCGTGAGGAAGGGTGTGACATCCTTTTTTACCCTTCGGCCGAAGAAATGTACCCGCATCCGTACCGCACATACGTCGAAGTTGAAGAGATTACCCGCGTGCTGTGCGGAAAATCCCGCCCCACGCATTTCCGCGGCGTGACCACCGTAGTAGCCAAGTTGTTTAACATTGTAAAGCCCCATTTTGCGGTTTTTGGTCAGAAAGATGCCCAGCAGGCTATCGTGATCAAACAGATGGTTCGCGACTTGAATTTTGATCTGGAAATTCTCACAGGGCCCATTGTTCGTGAGCCGGACGGCCTGGCCATGAGCTCCAGAAATGTGTATCTTTCTCCGGACGAACGCAAGGATGCCCTTCTTCTCCACGAGTCGCTTACAGAAGCCAGAAGACAGATTGACGCCGGGGAACGGGATGCATTAAAACTCAAAAAAACAATTGAACGCATTTTGCGCCAGGGGAAATCAGTGAAAATAGATTATGTTGAGATTGTGGATACCACAAATCTAAAGCCTGTTGACAAAATTCGCGGTGATGTGCTTATTGCACTGGCCGTTTTTGTGGGAAAAACCCGTCTTATTGATAATATTCAATTGACCGTCTCATCGTGATGTAACTCAACTTTTGAGGGTGGAATGGAAAAATTAGCATGTGTAATTTTGGCTGCGGGACAGGGCAAACGCATGAACCGGAAGGATATTCCCAAGGTCCTGAATACGGTTTTGGGTAAACCGATGGTTCAATATGTTGTGGAATTGGCTCTGAATGTGGGCTCGGAAAAGGTAATTGTTGTTATTGGGCATCAGGGGGAGAAAGTTAAGGAGGCACTGGCTCAGTTTCCCGTTGAGTTTGTCTGGCAGCACGAACAACTGGGAACCGGACATGCCGTTCTGCAGGCGGCTCCATTGCTTCGGCAGTTTGACGGGAATACGCTTGTTTTATACGGGGATGTGCCCCTTTTGAGAGCGGAAACCATTGAAAATCTGCTGGAAACACATCGAAAAACACAGGCCGATTTAACCCTGCTGACGACGGAACTGGACGATTCCACAGGTTATGGCCACATCATTCGTGATAAAAACGGAAAAATTGTCGCCATCGTTGAAGATAAGGATGCCACTCCCGAGCAAAAAGCCATCAAAGAAATTAATCCGGGAATCTATATTTTTAAGACGCATTGGCTGTTGGAATTTCTTCCGAAACTGTCCAATCAAAATGTTCAGGGGGAATACTATTTAACGGACATGGTTGATCTTTTCCAAAAAAACGGACGTCGGATTGAAACCTACACAACGCCCGATTCCCTGGAAATTATGGGGGTGAATACGGTGGAGCATCTTAAATTTGTGGAACGGATTCTTTTGGAGAGAAAGATATAAAAAATATTGATTTTTTCATAAAATTTAATAAATTATGATAGAACTCCTTTCGGTATTAAGCGTTCAATAATCAAACGGTTCGTTTTTTCTCTGGAATTCAAATTTCTGATTTTTTATGGCAAATTGTTCAGGGGGTGCGTGTGACTAAGTCTCTAAATCCACTTTCGGCGGTTTAGATGTAATTTTGACAAAAGGCGTTTCATCGTCAGGAGGCGCTTATGAAACGATTTTTAATTCTTATTCTGGGGGTGTTGTTCGTGATGCCTGTTGCAGGTAAGGCGCAATTAAAAACGAGTCGGCCGGCAATTAGTTTTCAAAAACTGCTGACCTATGGGACGAACCCGATAGGTTTGGTATCCGGTGCTCTTTTTAACCCGGAAAAATTTAGTATGCGCCAGAGTTACAGCGTTATGGTAAGCCGTTTGAACGGACACACCATCAATCAGGCGATGTATTTAAATACGATGCGGTATAAAGTTTCGGAGCCGCTTACGCTTTCTCTGCAGTGGGGCTATTTATTGAATCAGCCGTTTTCAAAGCTTAATAAGTTTCAACCCAATATCCCTGTGCAAAATGGATTGTTCCTGTCAAATGCAAAACTGGAGTACAAATTAGGCGAGCATTCAAAAATCCAGATGGAATTTAACCGATATCCTGGCGGTTATTATTCCCCATTTCTTTATAATGATTGGTCATATTAAGTTATTTTCTTTTCACTCTCCGCGGGAAATCGTAAAAATCAAGGGTTCGGGGCACGCCGTATTGGATCTGTTTTTAGCCGGGAGCGCTGTTTTTTCAGATCAGGTATTTTGGGTTAAATGTTTCAATTCCTGGAAGTGAGCAGAAACGTGTTTTGACCGAGGAATGTCCCTCGGTTATTTTTTGATTGTTTTGAGAGTTTTTATGGTACAGCGAAAATATCGACAATCTTCCAATAAGCATTCAAAATCAAGGTCCGCAGGCGCATACGGAAATTCCGGCGGTTTTTTCTGGAGTTTTGGGATTGGGGTATTGGTCCTTTTGAATATTGTGCTAATCGGCTCTGCGGCCTATAAATTTGCTTTCAAGGAAAAGAAAGTAACGCGCCCCCCTTCAGCAGCGGTGGTTCAAAAAAAGGCTGTTGCGCCTGAGGTCTCCGTCCCTGCAAGCAGGAAAATCCGTGTTGAGCTTTTAAACGGATGCGGTGTTCCTGGGTTGGCCATGTCTTTTTCAAACTATTTGCGGCGAAATGGATTTGATGTTGTGGATACGAAGAATTATTCCAGTTTTAATGTGCGAAATACGCTTGTCATTGATCGGACGTCCAAGAAACTCAAAAATGCCAAACGCGTGGCGCAGGTTTTGGGAATCAAACATGCGTATATCCAGCCCAAAATGAATCCGGATTTGCAGGTGGAAGTCACGGTTATTCTGGGAGCTGATTTTACAAAACTTAAAGGGTTCAACCAAATCGGAAAGGATTAGAATTTCATAAATGACACAAACCACCGGTAGAAACAATCTTTCTTCCCATGAAATTGCCAGGTATATTGCTTCACTTACCCTTTCAAAAAAAGCAGTCGATGTTAAAATCTTAGATGTTCGCAATCTAACCTCCGTTACAGACTTTTTTGTAATTTGTTCGGGGGACTCGGACATGCAAATTAAGGCCATCTCAGAAGAGATTTTAGAAAAATTAAAAGAGATCAACATTCGCCCCTGGCACAAGGAGGGTGTCACAAATCTTCAGTGGGTTTTGCTGGATTACATTGATGTTGTGGTACATATTTTCCGGAAAGAGGTGCGGGGATTTTATGGGCTGGAATCCCTTTGGGGAGATGCAAAAATTGAAGAGGTGAAGGAAACTGATGACCGTTGAAGCGTACGTACGCCGCTCTTTGCAGAAGCAATTGGAGAGGCTTTCCGTTACACCGGATACCGTTAAGATCGAATTTGAAACTCCCAGGGACACGCGTTTCGGGGATCTTGCTACCAACGTGGCCATGCTTTTGGCCCGGGCACTTCAGAAAAACCCGAGGGAAATTGCCCGGCAATTGATTGAGGATGTAAATTGGGATTCGTCATTTATTGAATCGGTGAATATTGCCGGTCCCGGGTTTATTAATTTTGTGGTGAGTAAAACCTATTTGCAGGGATATTTAAAGGAGATTCTCAATCAGGGGGAAGCCGATTTTGGAAAGAGCCGTGCCGGGGCAGGGAAAAAGATTCAGATTGAATTTGTGAGTGCGAATCCCACCGGTCCTCTGAATGTGGTCAGTGCGCGGGCCGCCTCTGTCGGTGACACAATGGTCAACATCATGACGCACGTGGGGTACGAGGCAAAACGGGAATATTATGTCAACGATGCCGGACGGCAGGTGCGTTTACTGGGGGCTTCTGTCAGCAGCCGCTACTGCCACCTTCTGGGGGTGGAAGAACCCTTTCCGGAAGAGGGTTACCACGGCAATTATGTAACCGATCTGGCAAAGGAAATCATTAGCAAATACGGCGACCGCTTTCTCGGCCTTTCCCGCGAGGAACGGGTGGACAGACTAAAAACCATTGCTCTTGAAATGATTTTGGCGGATCAGAAAAAGGTGCTGGAAGATTTTCGCGTCCGCTTTGATCGCTTTTTCCACGAAAGCGACCTTCGGAAAAGCGGTGCCGAGCAAGAAGTTCTCTCCATTTTGAAGGAAAAAAGCCTCACTTACGAGAAGGAAGGAGCCCTCTGGTTTAAAGCCTCTCAATTTGGGGACGAGAAGGACCGTGTACTCATCACCCAAAAAGGTGAACCAACCTATTTTTTCATTGATGTGGCCTATCACAAGAATAAATTTAATCGGGGATTTGAAAAGGTGATCGATTTGCTGGGACCGGATCATCACGGTTACATCCCCCGGATGCGGGCGGCACTTTTGGCGCTGGGTTTTCCGGAGGACGCGTTTGATGTGAAGATCATTCAGCAGGTCAATCTGTTTCGGGGCGGTGAGGTGGTAAAAATGTCCAAGCGGGCCGGCCAAATTGTGACCATGCGGGAGCTGGTGGATGAGGTCGGGGTGGATGCCGCGCGCTTTTTCTTTCTGATGCGCCGGATTTCAACTCCCCTCGATTTTGACATTGACCTGGCCAAAAAGCAGACGGATGAAAACCCCGTTTACTACGTGCAATATGCCCATGCCCGCATCGCCAATATTTTGCGGTATGGCCGAGAACAGGGCATTTCTTACAACCCCGACTGCGATCTTTCACTTTTGGTGGAACCGGAAGAAATGGCGTTGATCAAAAAAATGCGGGATTTTCCTGATTTACTGGTCCGGATTGTCCGCAATTTTGAGCCAAACAGCTTAACACAATACCTGCAGGAACTGGCAGAGGTGTTTCACCGGTTTTACCACGACCACCGGGTGATTTCTGAAGACAAACCTCTGTCCGAAGCCCGAATTGCCCTGAGCCGTGCAGTGAAAATTGTTTTGGCCATTGGGTTGAAATTAATGGGCATTTCTGCGCCGGAGAAGATGTGAGGGTAGTTAATCAGTAAGAATAGTTCCCAAAAAGGAAAATACCCGCACATTTCAGATAATTTTTAGGATGGTTGAATTTCTAATTGAGGAAAAGGTTTTATGGATTCGGTTCTGGTAGTGGGGTCCGTTGCGTACGATTCAGTGGAAACACCGGTGAAAAAAGTCGAAAATTCCCTTGGAGGGTCTGCCATTTACTTCAGTGCGGCTGCGAGCCTCTTTGCTCCGGTTAAGGTGGTAGGGGTTGTGGGAGACGATTTTAACTGGGACGACATTGCTTTTCTTAAAGAAAAGAACGTTGATTTTGAGGGCATGCAGCAGGTGCCCGGAAAAACCTTCCGGTGGGGGGGCCGCTACAAACAGGACATGAATTACCGGGAAACGCTTTACACGGACCTTAATGTTTTCGAGACCTTTGACCCCCACATTCCCGACGACTACAAAAAGACGCCTTTTCTTTTTTTGGCGAATATTCAACCGGAATTGCAGCAGTGTGTACTGGCGCAGATGGAACGGCCGCGCTTTACGATGCTGGACACCATGAATTTCTGGATTGAAGGCCGTTACGAGGCACTCATCGAGACCATAAAAAGGGTGGATGGAATTGTCATTAATGAAGAAGAGGCCTTGGATCTGGTTCACGAAACCAATTTGATTCGCGCGATGAGAAAAATTACGGCTCTCGGACCGCGTGTGATCATTGTTAAAAAGGGGGAACACGGTGCGATCCTGTCTGTGAATAATTCTTATTTTTTTGCTCCGGCGTATCCGATCGAAAATGTGGTGGATCCGACAGGCGCCGGCGATTCGTTTGCGGGTGGATTCATGGGGTACCTGACCCAGCAGGGGGATGTAACGGAAGTTAATCTCCGAAAAGCGGTAATTTACGGCAGTGCCGTGGCCTCTTTTTGCGTAGAAGGTTTCAGTGTAAGCCGCCTGCGAGAGCTGAGTCGAAACGAATTGGATGAGCGGGTAGCCGCATTCAAAAAGCTGGTGGAATTTTAGGGGGTGAGCGGGCGAACAGTGAACCTGATTAAATTTCTGGGAACCGGCGGAGCGCGCTTTGTCGTTGCCCGGCAATTAAGGCGGTCGGCAGGCGTATGGTACGACCTAAATGGGGTAAAAATATTAATGGACCCTGGTCCGGGGAGTTTGGTTGCATTGGCCAAAAGTCGTCCTCGGCTGGATCCGATGGAACTGGATGCCCTTTTGCTGACCCACCGCCATATCGACCATTCCAACGACATCAATATTTTAATTGAGGCCATGACCAACGGGGGAAAAGAGAAGCGCGGACGGGTGTTTGCGCCGCACGATTGCTTGGAAAATGATCCCGTCATTTTGCGCTATGTGCGTGCGTTTCCGAAAGAAATTCACATTCTTCAGGAAAACACGATTTACGAGGTGAATGGCGGCTTGCGTTTTCGCACGTCGGTTCGCCACGAACATCCTGTGGAGACGTACGGCATTCATTTCCTCTTGCCGGAAGGCCAAATTTCGCACATGATTGACACGGCCTTTTTTGAGGGGCTTTTGGAGGATTACAAGGACGCCCGCATTCTGATTTTGCACGTGGTGCGCTACGAAGACCGGGGAGATCGGGCTCGTGGCATTTACCATTTGAATCTGGACAACGCCCGCGAGATTATTGCCGCCCTTCGCCCGCAATTGACGATTCTCACCCATTTTGGCATGACGATGCTCCAGAAAAAGCCCTGGGTTCTGGCGCAGCAGCTTTCCGATGAAATCGGCGTGGACGTGCGGGCTGCCTCTGACGGCATGACCGTGACGGTCCCGGACTATTTGAAATCAGAATGAATAAAAAGTCAATCCTAACCTTCCTGCCAATGATACCAGGCGGCTGTTTGGACGTTTGCGGGCCGGTCAAATCCGGGAACATAGGGCTTAATATCCAACACCGGTGTGCCGTCAATGGCATCCAGTCCTTCCACGACCAGCCGGTTTTTTGATATTCTCAAAATTTTGACCAAACGCAAGCCTATCGGATTGGGACGATACTGACTTCGAGACGCAAAAACGCCCACTGATTGCAGATTTTTTATCGATAGTGGCGCCGGGTAGGTTTTCAGCTCCATTTTGGTCACTTTATGGATATGAAATAAAACAAATGCATGTGAGAAACGCTGTAATCCTTCCAGACCGATCTTGAATTTTGGGTCCAGGATGATTTCTGAAACGGTGGGACATTTTAACCCCAGTTCACAGGCAAACTCCAGCTCTCCAGGTTCCTTGAAGTCACACCTGACCCTGCCAATTGGCTTGAACGTAATCTCTTCCATTTTAAATCCCTTATTGCATTTGGAGGACATGTATCAGAAAAAGTACTGTCCGAAGCTGTTCATAAAATGTTTGGCCTGATTGTATTTTTTTGCAACCAGTGCGTCTTTAATTCGGCTCACATCTTTCCTCTGGGTCATAAGCGTGTGCAGCAGGCCGCTGCCTTCTTTGTCCCCCACCAATTCAAACCGGAGGATTTTGCCGTCTTTCAGGCCGATTTTTCGGATCACGTTTTCCTTGCGGTAGAATAATTCTTCGTCGGCTTTTTCCTCGGCAATCATGGCACCTTCGCTAATCATGGGGAGATTGAAGTGATAGAGACTGTTCATATTCAACCCGCCTTCGTAAGACACGCGCTCACCCAGGATGTTGAAAGCGATGGTTTTACCCTGTTTTACGGCCTCCGGATAAATGGCGTGCGGATAGGCATTTCCCGTAATTAAATCCGGCACTTCGGCCACGTCGCCGCCGGCAAAAATAGTGTCATAATTCGTTTTCAAATAAGCATTAACCCGAATGCCTTTTTGTGTTTGAATACCGCTTCCTGCCAAAAATGAGATGTTGGGTTTAATGCCGGTTGCCGCAATAAACAGATTTCCCTTGATAAGTGTTCCGTCTGAAAGCAGCAATTCTTCGGCCGTTTCTTTACCCTTGAGTAAATCCCCCTTGTGATTCAGCAGGAGTTCGATTCCCATATCCTGAACAACCGATTCCAGGGGTACGGCAATATCCTTTGTGATCATGCGGGGCAGAATGCGATCCATCATTTCGACAACCAGAACCGAAAGGCCGATTCGCCGGAGCGTGATGGCAATCTCCATCCCGATGAATCCGGCGCCGATGATGACGGCCTTGTCGGCGCCTTTATCCACCTCGTTCAGTAATTTTGAAACCGCCGTAAGCGATTTGAAATTGTAATATTTTTCCTTGCCTTTTTCTGCCGGACATTCGCATTTTATGGGAATCCACATTTCGCTGCCGGATGCAATGACCAGGTAGTTGTACTCCAAAAAAGTGCCGTCAGTCAGAACGACGCGTTTGCGCTTCGGCTCCACTTTCCCGACTTCTGCCGATGTCTTGCAGTCGATGTCAAAATCCTTGCAAAAGTCCTTTCCTTTCCAGAAGATCAAATCACTTGTGCCGCGTGTTTCCAGGTAGTTCGCCATCAGAGGGGGAGAATAGGGCGGAAAGGGTTCTTTTGAAAGCATGGTTATTCTTTCCCGATAGCCGAATTTACGCAGCGTCTCGGCCGTGCTGACGCCCGCCGGCCCCGTTCCGATAATTAAAACACCATGGTTCATTCTTTCTCTCCGTAGGTTTTTAGCTTGTCAGCCATCTGGGACACTTCGCGGATATAGCGAGAATCTCCCTGCAGCAGCGGTGTTACATCCGGCTCTGTTTTTAGGATTTCATCTTCGAAGGGGAGAATAAACAGTTCGTCGTACTGCTTGAGGCTTTCTCCTGCCATCTTTTTAAATCTCTCAAGGTCGTCATCATGGCGGATTTTATTGACGGCCAGATGGACATAGGGGATGCCAAGCTGCCGGGATAATTTAGCCGCATTCTGTGCCACCTGGTAAGCGTTAAACGTGGGTTCGGTAATAATGACGGCCTGTGTAAATCCCCGGGCCAGCGCCCGGCCGAAGTGTTCCACACCCGCCTGAGTATCCATCAAAATTACTTCACCTTCCCGCAGGCTGATGTAGCTCATTACAGCTTCCAGCAAAGCATTTTCCGGGCAAAGGCAGCCGGTGGCCGCCTGAATGACGCTTCCCATTACCAGAAGATTGATGCCGTCCTTTGTTTTCAGGCCGAAACGTTCCACCACATCGGTTACATCCGGGTTCAGGGTCAGCATCACGCCCCAGCCCTCGCCGGGCCTGGCTCCGGTTTTCTCCTCGATGTAATCCAGATTGCGGGAAGCCGGGGTAATGTCCCTGTCCGGTGGAAAGCCGAGCGAGTAGGGAAGGTTCACCTGGGGGTCTTCATCCACCGCAAGCACATTGTAACCCTCCCGCGCAAGCAGCTTGGACAAAAGAGCGGTCAGGGTGGTTTTACCGGCGCCTCCTTTCCCGGTAATAACCACCCGAAACCCTTTTTCCGATTTTGATTCTTTTGTTCGCAGTTTTTCAGCAACGTCAAATATCTTCTGCCGCCTTTGTTTATTCACATCTTCCATAAACTGTTCCCTTCACGTTGTTTTGCGGAAAAACCGGATTAAATGCCTAATGCCTTTCGTTTCTTCTCAATATGAGCCGCCATCAATTCAGCCTGCCTGACGGGATCCGGTTCAACGGCGAATTTACCGCCAACCACGCCTTCCACCCCTTCGGTCAGAAGTTGGACCACGTTGGGGCTTCCGAAAATTTTTGGCGGCAAGCCCAGCACGGTGTAAACGCCGGAGGCCACGAAATAGGCACCAATCGAGATGGCCTTCTGGGAATACCATTCCGGAGCTGCGCCCGCTATGGGAAGGTCCGCAATGCCCACATTCAGGGCTTTGGCCAGTTTCGCTGCAATAACCAGGATTCTGGAGCAGTCGACACAGGAACCCATATGCAGCACCGGCGGAATACCCAGTGACTGGGCGACTTCTTTGAGTCCGTCTCCGGCCAGTTCAGCCGCTTCCGGCACCAGTAAGCCGGCTTTCCCGGAGGCAATGGCCGCACAGCCGGTTTCCAAAACCAGGATGTTTCGTTTAATCAGCTCCTTGGTCAGTACAATGTGATTGTAATCCTGTTTGATTTTGGGATTGTTACAGCCGACGATCCCGGCTGCCCCTCTGATTTTCCCTGATGCAATGACGTCAATCAGGGGCTGAAGCGTACCGCCCAGCGCCGATGTAATCGCCTCAACCGAAAAACCCGCCATGAGTTTCATGGGATTGTTCGGAATTTTTACCCGATCCGGATTCCGGTTCGGAAAATTCTCAACGGCTAATTTCACAATTTCTTTCGCGGTGTCGAAAGCGTTTCCCGGGTGAAATTCTTTATGGATGGCTCCGGGGAATTTGGCCTTTTCGGACGTGGAAACGACCTTTGTGTGGTAGCAGCCGGCTGTTTTTGTGATGGATGGGAAAATGCATTGGTAATCGATAAGCATCACCTCCACCGCTCCGGTGGCAATAGCCAGCTCCTGGTTCAGCATATTCCCGGCAATGGGAACGCCTTGCCGCATTAGAACTTCATTTCCGGTGCAGCACATCCCCACCAGATTGATTCCCTTAGCACCCATCTTTTTGGCATAATCCACCAGGTCCTTTTCCCGTGAGGCTTTTACAACCATTTCGGACAGCACCGGATTGTGCCCGTGAAGCACAATATTAACCATGTCCGGTTTCAATACGCCAAGATTGACATAGGAGGATACGGGTTTGGGGGTTCCAAAGAGCACGTCGGAAATGTCCGTTGCCATCATCGATCCGCCCCAGCCGTCGGAGAGAGAGGTTCGCAGGGCGTGGAGCAGAATGTTCACGTAATCGGAATCGACCCCCATGTGGACCCGGTGTGCCGCTTCAACAATTTCCCTGTCGACGCTTCTGGGAACAATACCCGCCTTTTTCCAGGTTTCTTTTGTTTTTTCCGGCGGTCTGGATTCCGCAAATTGAATGGAATTTTTTACCGTTCCAAACTCTTCAAAGATGGCCAGAGCCACTTCCTTCGCAACCGCTTCTTTCGATTTTCCCTTGGTATCGATTCCGTATTCGTCGGCAATGGCATTTAATTTGGTTTCGTCCAGAATTTTGTAGCCCTGAGATTTTCCCTCGGCGGTCTCAAGAAATACTTCAACCACTTCTCTTCCGTGATCTGAATGGGATGCCGCACCTACCAGAAGATCGTCCAATAGATTTCTGGCGGCAATTAAATCCACATCGGCTCCGCAGACGCCGCGCGTAGGACCGGCATCATCAAAGGGCGAAATCCGGCAGGGACCCATGGCGCATCGGTTACAGCACATTCCCAACTGGCCGAATCCGCATTGGGGCTGCTGTGCTTCAAGCCGATCCCAAACGGTTTCTATGCCTTCTTCAATCGCTTTTTCAAGAACAACCTTTGCGGCTTCATCGGTAGTTCTTGCATTTACAATGATTTCTATTTTCTTGTCCATAATGTCCTCCTTAACCCAATGTTCCAAATTGGGAGACTTTTGCCATGATATCTCTAAATGCTTCGATGTTGGGGGGCAGGGAAGGGGCTTCTTCTCCCTTCAAAGCCAGGGTTGTTCGTACTGTAAAGTCCTTTCGAGACGATCGAATAATAGTGTTCGCATCTCCGAATTCAAGGGCACCTGTTTTACAGGCCTCAACACAGGCGGGAATGTTTCCTGCTTGTTGTCTGTCAATGCAATGATCGCATTTGGTGTTAACTTCGTGATCCAATTGAATGCTCCAGACCTTATTAAATGAAATAATATCAAAGGGACAGACCATGGCACACATGGCACATCCGATGCAGGTGCTGTAATTCACGAGTACGGAGCCGGTTTCAACATCTCTGTGCAGAGCCCCTGTGGGGCAAACTTGCATGCACGGTGCGGGGTCGCAGTGACGACAGCGGTTGGGGAAGGTCATGAAATCGATACCCAGTTCCACATGTATTCTCGGCTTTGAACGGGGGGTCTCAAACAGCATTCCAAAGAGGTCCTGGGATTTGGAGTGTTCAATGGCGCAGGCCATTTCGCAGTGTCGGCATCCGATACAACGCTCTGGATGGACAAAGACAGTTTTCATAACACAATCACCTCCTTTTTGATTTATTCTTTACCGCAAAAAAACCGCCAAACAAATGGGGGCACAGAACAACGCTTCCCAAAAATGCTTCAATTCTGGGGCCGTTGGAGGTTTTTCTGAAATTATTTCTTGCCAAATAAAGCGTGGCAAATGGGATGAATAACCATTTATTAAAATAAACGATTAAAGCAATGCTGGATGATTGTGTTATTTTTTCAAAAAGCCCGTATGGGGAAAAGGCCTGTTATTCACTATTTTAATAATGTTGGGGTCAATAGTCAAATAGTTTTTGATAAATGGTAAAAATCCGTTGATAATCGGTCAAGGAACAGAGACAGGCGCAGAGGATTTTGGCTCAAACGGCGTTTACACAGATCTTTTATGCTTTTTATGAAAGGCCAATAAGGCCTTCAGATCATTCATTTTGCGCTTGGCAATTGGGATAGATTTTATGGATTCACGGTCAAAAATAATGATGTTTTTTGTGGAACTGATATGCTTTATTTCCCGGATATGTTCCAGGTTTACAATAAAGCTTTTGTGAACCCGCATCAGTTCGGTACCGCTGTACCGGTGAAGAATCTCCTTCAAGGTCAGATGCAAATAATAGGATTTGTGATCCGTAACAAGTTTGCAATAATTCCCATCGGATTGGATATAATAAATAGAAGAGGCATCCAGAAACACAATGGATCCCTTATGAAAAATGGGAAATTTTCTGATATTAAGAACACCATTTTCCGGGTTTATATGAGCTTCTGTTTGATCGGAGACATCAATAAAGGTCATTGAGTATAAATTTTCGGCATTTGTGTCGGCCATGTGAATTTTACAAAAATTAATCATAAGGACCTTGTTCAGGACATCGATAATCATGGCAACCGGGAGATCCTGCTGATTTTCCTGGATTTTTGCGATGAGATATTTGATTTTTCGCCGGCTGGAAGAAGAGTGATAATCAAAAACGCGTTTTCCCATCCTCGAGGAATCCATTTTTAATATCTTTTGGGCATAACGATTCATGCCGACAACCCTGTAATCCGAGGATAAAATGATTGTGCCGATGTCAAGAGAATCCATTTTAAGGCCTTTAATGCTTTGTCCAAAAAAACATGGGTTTAGTCCCAATCATGCAAATGAAAATGCTTGTGGGTAAGATGATCGTGCATGTGAACATGGCTGTGAACCAGATTGGCTGCCATTAATTTTTCGGTATTGTGCAAAAAGGTGTCCAGTTTGCCGTCAAAAATGAGCTCGTGGTCTTGACTTAAAACCAGTACCCGGTCGCCCATTTCCTGCGAAAGGCTCAGATTGTGAGTGGCCACGAGAGTCGTCAGATTTACTTCGGATAAAAAATCAATGAGCCAGCCGGTTGTCATGGGATCCAGATTGGAGGTAGGTTCATCCAATAATAACACCTTCGGTTCAAGGGCCAGGAGGGCTGCGATACAGACCTTCTGTTTCTCGCCGCTGCTCAGTGTGAAAGGGGGCTTTTTCAAGTGGGGGGTTATCTTGAGTTTGTCCGCCCAATAGCCTACTCTTTCATCTATATGATTTTTGCCCAGCTGTTTCAGGCCAAATGCAATTTCATCATAAACCGTGGGATTGAAGATCATCACATCCGGATTCTGAAACAGGAGTACGACATCGGAGCGAAACCGGCGGTGAAGTGTTTTATTCTTAAAGGCCTTCTGGGTGATTTTATGTCCCCGGTAAAAATACGACCCTTTTTGGGGATCAATCAGTCCGTCAATGAGTTTGAGAAGGGTCGATTTGCCGCTTCCGTTGACACCCAACAGAACAAGCCGTTCCCCTTCCTTAATGTCGAATGAAATATTCCTAAGTACGGGTTGTGCATCATAAGAATAGAAAATGTCCGTCAGTTTAATCATTCAAGAAACCTCTCGATTGCATGGCCTGGAAAATTTCTTTGGAATTATTCAGGGATTTATTCATAAAGAAAAAGGCGGTCGATGAGATAAATGCGTAGATATCCCTTCGCTTCAGTTTTTCAATCATCCTGCTTTTCAGGGATAGACGAAAATCATTAAAAATCCTTCGAAAGGATAAAATCTGTCCGTAAGAGATTGTGAGCAGATACGTGAGAGTGCTTGAAAACGAAAACACCGCGAAAAGATTGACCTTGCTCATAAAAAGAATGGTCAAATAGGTGAGGGTAAAGGTTCGGAGATTAATGAGCAGAATGAAATCGATGAAAGAGGTGCGTTGGATCGAGGCATAAAGAATATAAAATACCGTCACGATGGAATTGAAAAAGAGAACAATCAGAAAGGCCCGCTTAAAATGGCGGGGAAATTGGCGGTAGGAGAGCAGGAAGAGAAACAAAAGTACGGCAAGGATGATGTAGAGAGTGGACGTTAAGGTCAGGAATAGAATGCCGGTTACATACAGCAGTGCAAGTATCTGGTGGGTCGATTTTTCGTGGCGGCCGAAATGCCTGAATAAAATGGCTGTAAGGATAAAAATTAAGCCCATTCCAATTAGAGCAGAAAGGTAATAGGAACCCACAGGATTCAGGCTCTTAAGGCTGTAATCGCTGACCGGAGCCGTGTAAATTTCTGAAAATTTCCGCATTCCTTCAGGAATAAATCCAAGGATGCGGGCATAGGTATCGGACGTCCATTCTCCCCATGCCGGATAACGCGTAAGAAGACCCAGAGGGACCAGCAGAAACAAGGCAGAGAGAAAAATGCCCAAAATAGCCAGGTCGCGTTTTCGGAATGTTTGCATGCGGCTGGATAGAAACCGGGGGTCCATTTTTTGGATAAAACCCAGAGTCAGAGTGGTGAAAATACCTTCAACAACCCCGAAGAATAAAATATGTGATCCAACCATTGCCGGAATTGTTATGGTCAGACCAAATGGGAAAAACAGCGGATGTCCATTGCTGCCCGTGGCAATAAGCGGTTGAATTCCGAGAAAAATAGAAGATGAAAGTGCAGCCATCACGATGCTGGTCCAACCCGCCCAAAAAGCGGACGTTGAATTTTTAAAGTGATTCTTCAAAAAAGAATAAACGGCCGAAGCTGTAAAAGAGGCCACAAATCCCATGCTGAAAGCATTGACCGGGAAGGAGGTAATACCTCCATCGCCAAACACAAGGGCTTGAATAAACAGAACGATGCTGAGTGAAAGAAATCCGGCCCACGGGCCAAATAAAATAGCAATTACTGCGGCTCCAATGGCGTGTCCGCTTGTGCCCCCCGGAATGGGGATGTTAAACATCATGATAACGAATGAGAGCGCTGTCAACGAGGAAAGAAACGGCATGGTTTCACGGGTCACGTTCCTTTTGACTTTTTTGTAGGCATACAAGGCCAAAGGGACAAAACCCAAAGCAGCGGGAATATAGGTTTCCGGCGATAAATATCCGTCAGGAATGTGCATGACCATCCTTTTTTATGGTCAATATTTACGTTGTCTTGGAGCTGAAGCCATTCAAGAATGCTATTGACTGCGCCTTTCGATCAATTAAAATCACGTGAGCACAATTTATGGTATTCACAGTGCTTAAAGTGAACTCAGAATTATTTAAAAAACTACCGGTGATGCACTAATGTAGAAAATTATGGTCTGGTTTGTCAAGTAAAAATTTGTGTCGTAGCGGGGAATCCATTCAAAGAATGGGAAGATTGTATTGTATTTTCTTGTTTTTCGCGTGAGTGCGTGCTATTAAAAAATAGGCCCAAGTCCAAATAATTCTCATTTTACAATACGCGGCCCCGGCAAGCCCCCCAAAAGCGGCCGGTCGAAAAGGAGTTTTATTCTACAATCTTCACCTTTAAAAACCGTCGTTTGCCGACCTTTAGAACAAAATCTTTTTCCGGTTGGATTTCCAGATTGGTATCGGTGATTTTTTGTCCATCAATACTCACGGCTCCCTGTTGAATAAGCCGCCGGGCCTCGGCGTTGGTTTTCACCAATCCGGCGGAGGCCATCAGGCGCACAATCCAGATTTTGCCCTCTGATTTCTTCAGCACAAACTCGGGCATATCGTCAGGAAGCTGTTTCTGGCTGAAGACCCGTTCAAATTCCTCACGGGCGCTTTTTGCTGCCGTTTCACCGTGGTAAATTTTTACAATTTCGAATGCCAGCTTTGCCTTTAAATCCCTTGGGTTAATACCGGGGTCTTCCAATTGTTTTTTGATCTGCTCAAGTTCTTCGTTGGGAACGTCTGTCGCCAATTCAAAATAGGTGTAGATCAGGTTATCGGGGATGGACATGGTTTTGCCGAACATGTCGTTGGGGGGCTCGTTAATCCCGATGTAGTTTCCCAGGCTTTTACTCATTTTTTCAGTGCCGTCCAGGCCCACCAGCAGGGGCATGGTGAGGATTACCTGCGGCTCCAGGCCGTACTCGCTCATGATGTCCCGACCCACCAGCAGGTTAAATTTCTGGTCGGTGCCTCCCAGCTCCACATCGGCTTTCAGAGCGACGGAATCGTAGGCCTGCACCAGCGGGTAAAGAAATTCCATAATGGAGATCGGCTTGCCGGCTTTCATCCGTTTTTTAAAATCGTCGCGTTCCAGCATCCGGGCAACGGTGTATTTGGATGTCAGAACCAGCACATCTTCAAACATCAATTTGCCGTGCCAGCGACTGTTAAAATCGATAAGGGTCTTTTCGGGATCGAGCACCTTAAAGATTTGTTCTTTGTAGGTTTCGGCATTTTTAAGCACATCTTCCTTTGTCATGTGCTTGCGCATTTCATTGCGGCCGGAGGGGTCACCAATCATGCCGGTAAAATCGCCGATCAGGAAAATGACCTGGTGTCCCAATTGCTGGAATTGGCGTAATTTTCGGATGCTCACCATGTGTCCCAGATGAATGTCCGGCGCCGTGGGGTCAAATCCTTCTTTAATGCGCAGCGGCTTGTTTTCCTTAATGGAGCGCTCCAATTTTTTTACCAGTTCTTCTTCAGGAATAATTTCATCGGTACCCCGACGAATCAAATCCATCTGTTCATTCACGCTTGGAAACATTCAACCTCCGGTTAAAAATTAAATCTTATTAAGAAATATTTTTACCAAATCAATCAACAAACCCAACAACACAAAGAACCCAACAAACCCTAGTACTTCACCTTCTGCTTTATTTCCCGCTTCATTTCCCGTTCCATATCGCGTTTGGCAATGTCTTTCCGCTTGTCGTAGGTGTGTTTTCCTTTGACCAATCCCAGTTCCACCTTGGCGCGTCCGCGCTTAAAGTAGATTTTAAGGGGGACCAGCGTCAGTCCTTTTTCTTTGATCTTGCCGGTCAGCTTGTCGATTTCGGCACGGTGCAGCAGTAGTTTTCGGGTGCGTGTCGGCTCGTGATTAAAGGCCGTCCCGTGTGAATACGGGCTGATGTGCATATTCAGCAGGAACACTTCACCGTTCTTAACCGTTGCGTAGCTATCTTTAAGATTGCACTTGCCTTCCCGCAGCGACTTTACTTCTGTTCCAACCAGCTCAATACCTGCCTCATGGGTTTCCAGAATGTGGTAATCGTGATAGGCTTTTCGGTTTGTTGTTACAATTTTTATGGAGTCATTTCCCATTTGAAGCAGACACCCATTTAAAAGATTCGAATTATTTCCCACCAAATTTTCCGACTAATCATAAAAGATGGGTTTGAAATTACATAAAATAGATCAATCCAAAAAGACCCAGTGCAAAACAGTAAACGGCAAACCAGCTAAATTTTCCCCGCTTAACGAGGTCCAACAAGAGAATAATGGCAAAGTAACCCGAAATGAATGAAACGAGTGTGCCGATCCCGAGAGACAAAACCTCGGCGTGAGGAATCGCCGGCCCGGCAAGTAAATCCTTAAGCTTAAGAACAAAGGCTCCGAAAATGGCAGGTACGGCCAATAAAAAGGAAAAACGAGCCGCTTCATTTTTTTCCAATCCCAGCAACATGGCAGCGGAAATGGTTGACCCGGAGCGCGAAATTCCCGGGATAATGGCAAACGCCTGAGCCGAACCAATAAGAATGGAATCGGACGTTGTGGGCGTGCTTCGCCTGGTTTTTCCGAATCGGGAAAGGAGCAAAATCACGCCGGTGATCAAGAGCATAATGGACACAAAGCGGGGTTCGGAAAAAGCGCTCTCAATTGTTTTATCAAACAAAACGCCAATGATTCCTGCGGGAATGGTCCCAATCACCAGAAGGATCAGCAGTCGGAAGCCCTTGTCGGTTTTCCAGAGATGGCCGGTTTGTCCGGGATGGGCGATCCACCGAAGAGCCGCTTGAAACATGGCCACGATGTCTGACCAAAAGGCCACAACCACGGCCAAAAGAGTTCCGAAATGAACAAAAACCTCGAACGTAATGCCCTGTTTTTGAATATGCAAAATGGCTTCTGCCAGCACCAGATGTCCCGAGCTGCTGACGGGCAAAAACTCGGTCAGTCCCTGAATCAGACCCAAAATAATAGATTGTGTGAGTGTCATTGAATCCGTCCCTTTTAAGAATAAATGAATCTAAATATAACGGATTTTGGGGAAAGATTCAAGTTAAAAGATAGTCAATTGCGCCATGACTTGCTTGAAGGCTGGAAACGAATTAATAAAAAAGGCGGGAAGCCTTTTTGTGGGCTGCCCGCCTGAATTTGGAGAAAGGGGACTATTTTAGGCGATAAAGAACACCGGCGTAAATCCCGAGAAAATCCACCCCGTCCGTGTGATAACGAAGTTCGGCATAGGCGGTCATTTTCGGATTAATTGAATATTCGGCACCGCCAAAAATCTGAGCGCCAAAATCCAGATTTGTATTTGATTCACTGTTTTTGATATAAATACTGGCGGGTCCCGTATAATTCCAACTGGACCGGCTAAACACGAAGGCCAAACCCGCACCGGCATAGGGTTTGAAGGGCATATTTTCAAGGTTAAAATAATATTTAGCGCCGCCTCCGAAAACCATCTCTGTCCACTTCCAATCCCAATAGACCCCCTCGGCATATTTCTTGGTCCAGAACTGCGCAAATCCAACCAGATGAAAGTCCTTCATAAAGGTTCCCAGTTCAGCATTCCCAGCCAACGAAATTGTACTGCCAATGCCGCCTGAGGGATTTACAAAACCAATTCCTCCACCTGCAGCATTCAAGCCTATCTGTAAATTGTTCTGCGCCTGCCCCAATGATGAAAAGGATACAAGCAGGGCAATCGCAAAAGCCAACCATCCCATTTTTTTCATGTTGATTCTCCTTGTTTTTTGTTCAGTTGTCTATTATTTATTGTGTTTTTTAGCGTTAAGTATTTGCCAGATATAATGTGTCCTGCCCGAATTTTACGGTGAAGATTCGGTTCCCAATTTAAAAAAGAATCTGACAATGAATTGATACGCAAAAGAGCAGATAATGGAAATATAATTCTGGATCCCATATACAGATGAAAAGCCCCGGCAAATGAAACCATTTGTCAGGGCTTTTTTATGGGAGGGATAAATATTATTTATTCTTTTTCAATTCATCGGCTTTATCGAATGCGGCTTTTCCTTTTTTGCTTTCACCAATCCGGACGTAGGCCACGGCTAAATTGTACCAGGCATTGGGATTGTCCGGCTTGATTTTTACGGCTTTTTCAAGATAAGTAACTGCTTTGGTATATTCAGCCTTTTCCTGATCTTTTAGCTTTTGCAGATCGCTTTTCGAAATTTTCTTACCCGACTCTTCCAATTTTCGGCGTTCTTTGGTAATCTTATCGCCATAGTAAAGGTAGGCATTTCCCAAATTGTAAACCACATCGTAGTCATTGGGGGTCTTTTGAGCCAATTGTTCAAAAATCTTAATGGCATTGGGCCAGTCCTCTTTCTGGAAATAAAGCCGTCCCAGGTTAAACAGAAGATCGGTATCATTCGGATTATTTTTAATGGCCTTCTTGTACATGTCAAAGGCTTTTTGGGAATTTCCCGTCATATCGTAAGCGAGGGCCAGGTATGAAAAGGCGTCCTTATTGTTCGGATCCAACTCAATGGCCTTTTCAAACATCTTAATGGCCTGATCGTATTGCTTTTCGTTGTAGTAAACGGATCCCAGTGTAAAATAGATTTTAGGATCGTCTTTCTTTAGCTCCAGCACCTTTTTGTAGAGCTCTTCAGCCTTCTTGATATTGTTTTTCTTGATGTACGCAAACGCCATGTTCTGGTAGCTTTCAGCGCGGGTGGAATCGATTCGAATGGCGGTTTCAAAACTCTTGATGGCATCGTCATATTTTTTGGCCTTTAGCAAACGAACGCCGCGGTTATAATTTTCACCCCAATATTTTAACCGATAGTTCTGAATATTCTTTTTGTACTTGTCTGTCAGTTTCAGGGACTCGTCAAACTCTTTGTTCATGAGTTCAAACTTACCCAGTTTTGCGTAGGATGCGCCCAACAGATAGTGTGCTTCGGCATTGGATGGATTCTGTTTGACTTCAATTTCCAACTGTTCGATGGCTTTGTCAATGTTATCCTGCTGCAGGTAAACCTTGGCGGACGTAAAGGCCGTACTATTACACCCGGCAAAATAGGCCAACAACACTCCCCCAAGGACTAACAAAACAATGGTTTTTATCTTGTTCATTTGAAACTATCCTCCTTTAAATATTGTAATTTTGTGATTTTTAAATCTAAAAAATATACGATATAATCCCAAAGAAATCAAGATTTATTTTTTGCTCCGTTTTATTTTAGATTTCGATTTCTGGCCTCCTGTGAAAAATGCAAAAATCGAGGCTATCGGTTAAGCCGTGTTCAATTCGTTTTTGGCGGATCGGACGTTGCGGAATTCTGATTCATCATTAATTTTTTTATGGATTCTCCAAATGGGGGGCGCAGCACCCCTTTTTCGGTCACAATTGAAGTAATCAGGGCACTTTCTGTAATGTCGAATGCCGGGTTGTAAACCGAAACATTTTCGGGGGCGGTTAGAACCCCGAATCGGCGGATCACCTCATCCCGATTGCGCTCTTCAATTGGAATGTGGCCGCCGTCCTCAATGGACAAATCGAACGTGCTGGACGGGGCTGCTACGATAAAGGGAATTTTGTGTTTTTCAGCCAAAACGGCCAGATTGTAGGTCCCGATTTTATTGGCCACATCGCCATTTCGGGCAATACGGTCGGCTCCCACGACAATATAATCAATTTTTTTCTGTTTCATAACGAAAGCAGCCATGTTGTCGCAAATTACGGTTACGTCGATCCCGGCCTGTTGCAGCTCCCATGCCGTCAGGCGGGAACCCTGAAGCTGGGGGCGGGTTTCATCGGCGAAAACACGGACGGTTTTGCCGGCCTCCTGTGCGGCGTAAATAATGCCCAGTGCCGTGCCGTAATCGGCCGTAGCCAGTGCGCCTGCATTACAATGGGTAAGGAATGTAATGGATTTTTCTTTAATGAGGGAAAGCCCGTTTTTGCCGATTGCCCGGCACATTTGCCGATCTTCTTCCAGAATGTTCTGTGCCTCCTGCAGAAGTTCGGCGAGACGAACCCGTGGTGGTAAATGGGCAATACGCCGGGCTTTTTGCTCCATGCGGTTAAGCGCCCAGAACAAATTAACGGCGGTTGGCCGGGTTTTTCTTAATTGGAAAACAGCAGAAGAAACCCCTTCCAGAAAATCTTCCGGAGAGGAATTCGCCACCGTTCGTGCCCCCAGATAAACACCAAACGCGGCCGCGATTCCAATGGCGGGGGCTCCCCGAATCTGCATGCTTCGAATGGCATGGGCCATTTCCGTCGGGGATTGAATCCGGCGCTTCAGGATCTTTTCAGGCAAGAGCGTCTGGTCGATCAGGTAAACCGAATCCTCTTTCCATTCAATAGTACGAATTGGCATAGGGCACTTCCTTTCTTACTCACCGATGATGTGAACGATAATTTTCCGATGACGCGGCCGGTTGTCAAAATCAATAAAAATAATTTGCTGCCAGGTACCCAGAACCAATTCCCCTGCGTAAAAGGGAATGTTTAGGGACGGCCCCACAAGAGAGGCCCGAAGATGAGAGTACCCGTTGCCGTCACCCCAGGTGCGATCGTGGTGATAAGACCGATTGGATGGGATAATCTGCTCGAAAAATTCGGGTAAGTCCTGCAGCAAGCCCGGCTCATATTCAATGGTTGTAAGCGCCCCGGTAGACCCGGGCACAAACAGAAGAACCGACCCCTGCCGAAGGCTGGATTGGCCGATTTTTTCACGGACATCCGGGGTAATATCAATAATGTCGGTGTTTCCGCGGGTCTCTTTTGTAATCGTTTCGAAGATAATTTCCATCACTGTTTTCCTCCGGTTTATTTAATGCATGATCCGTAACAGGACGGTTTCCAACCCCGGGTTCAAGAAATGGCCCACAAGACACGGTTTGAGACAAGCGCAGTTCCGGAAACCGATCCATCGTTTTTGGGGAGAAAAATCCGAATTTGGTTCAAACTAAATATATGAAAGAATTCATAAACAAGAAAGAAAAAATCACGGCTTCCGAGAAATGTGTTCCCTTGTGGCGAGAGAGAAGAGGAGAGGGAAACCCTCAAAAAAAATCGTGATCGGGAAGGAAGGTGTTATTCGTGAAATAACAACCAGTAAACAGGTATTCTACGGATGGGGAAGCGAAAAAAGAAGAAGATCGGATGATTTTTTTATAAAAAAATGTTGACAAACTGAAATTCATTTCGTATATTTAATTCGCTTTTAAAAAAGCCGATTGTTCTCTAAAAAAAAGCAAAAAGAATTAAAAAAGACTTGACAAATCATAATTGATTTTGTATATTTAATTCGCTCTGGACGAAAAACGGCAGAGCGCTTTTGTTCTTAGAGAATCAACGAAAAATGTTCATTGACAAACTCGATGTGCGAGTCCTAAAAGATGAGAGAGTTCTTGCGACGCTCAAAAGTATAAAAAAAGAGCCACAATGGAGAGTTTGATCCTGGCTCAGGACGAACGCTGGCGGCGTGCTTTACACATGCAAGTCAAGGAGAAACCTCGAGCTTGCTTGAGGGAGTAAACTGGCGAACGGGTGAGTAACACGTAGGCAACCTGCCTTCAGGACCGGGATAACCAGCCGAAAGGCTGACTAATACCGGATGATGCAGCGGATCCGCCTGGATATGTTGTTAAAGTGGCCTCGACTTGTCGAGGTCATACCTGAAGATGGGCCTGCGTCCCATTAGCTAGTTGGTGAGGTAACGGCTCACCAAGGCGACGATGGGTAGCCGACCTGAGAGGGTGATCGGCCACACTGGCACTGAGACACGGGCCAGACTCCTACGGGAGGCAGCAGTGAGGAATATTGGGCAATGGGCGAAAGCCTGACCCAGCAACGTGAGGGAAGAAGCTCTAAGGAGTGTAAACCTCTTTTAGAAGGGAAGAACGCCTGGTTATCGAATAGATCTCCAGGTTTGACGGTACCTTCAGAAAAAGCCCCGGCCAACTCCGTGCCAGCAGCCGCGGTAACACGGGGGGGGCAAGCGTTGTCCGGAATCACTGGGCGTAAAGGGCGTGCAGGCGGGTAAGTAAGTCGGAGGTGTAATCCTATCGCTTAACGATATGGGCTGCCTTCGATACTACTTATCTTGAGTGTGGGAGGGGGAAGCGGAATTCCCGGTGTAGCGGTGAAATGCGTAGATATCGGGAAGAACACCGGTAGCGAAGGCGGCTTCCTGGCCCACAACTGACGCTAAAGCGCGAAAGCGTGGGGAGCAAACAGGATTAGATACCCTGGTAGTCCACGCCGTAAACGATGGGCACTAGGTGTTGGTCTGCCATTGGTGGATCAGTGCCGAAGCTAACGCATTAAGTGCCCCGCCTGGGGAGTACGGTCGCAAGGCTGAAACTCAAAGGAATTGACGGGGGCCCGCACAAGCGGT
>JAADHR010000218.1:0-4911 GCA_013151735.1 Calditrichota bacterium
TAAGAATACCAGTGTATTGCGGCCACAAAGGAACAAAGTTGCAAAGAAGGGGATTCGACTCAAAATCCTTTGCGGCTTTCAACCCTTGTGGTGCTCGGGAATTACACCGTAAAATAGGAAAAATTACAGAAAAATAAAAGGGAAAAATTACATCTATTTAAGGAAAAGAAAAATTTTGGCGTTTGAATCGTTCTAAATTTTCGGGAAGTTGGATCAGGATAAAAAATCCTGTTGCAATTTTTGGGGAATTCGCTATATTTAAAACAGTTAAATCCGGATTCGGAAAGCTCTGATTTTCTGCCCGTACCGGTGGGAGGGAACGGTTAAAAGAGGTGAGATTTTCTGCAAGGGCAGGGGGCCGTTTCCAAAATCTGGGTTCATCGCACGACATGAGTTTTAAGGAGATTTTTCATGCGATTACGATCGATTCGATGGGGATTTGTTTTTTCGGCGGTGTTTTTACTGGGGATTTTGGTTCTCTCCCAGGCGCAGGCGGACGGCCCGCCCGAAGGCCGATTGTTACAACAGCCGGACATCGGCCACGGCAAGATTGTGTTTACCTACGAAGACGACCTCTGGCTGGTGCCTGAAACGGGCGGTATGGCCCGCCGGCTAACCGATTTTCCCGGACAGGAGCGGTTTGCCAAAATTTCCCCCAATGGCAAATGGATTGCTTTTACCGGAAACTACGATGGCGGAAATGATGTGTACCTCATGCCGCTGGAAGGGGGCGCACCGGTTCGACTCACGTACCACCCGGCCGCCGACGTGGTTCTTGGCTGGACGCCCGACAGCCGCTTTGTGCTTTTCCGCTCGCGCCGGGGGCTTCAAACCGGATTGTACAAGGTTTCCGTATCCGGAGGATTTCCCCAAAAAATGCCCGTCGACCGTGTACGGTACGCTTCACTTTCACCGGACGGCACCCGGATCGCCTTTAACCGAAACGACGCCGACCGAATGAACTGGAAAAAGTACAAAGGGGGCGCCGAGCAGGACGTCTGGATCGGCACTCTCAAAACATTGCATTTTGAACGCATTACACGCTGGGCCGGTTACGACAATTTCCCGATGTGGGTGGGGAATGCCATTTACTTCAATTCCGACCGCCGCTACGGACGGATGAATCTTTACCGGTACGCGTTGAAAACCGGGCAGATTCAGCCGCTTACCCACTTTAAAGATTGGGATGTGGAATTCCCGTCTGCAGGGGACGGGAAAATTGTGTACGGGTGCCAGGGCTACCTCTGGACTCTGGACCTCGCCAGCGGGAAGAATCAGAAGGTCCCTATTCGGGTTCCCTCTGATCGGTGGCGGATTCGCAACACCTACATCGACCCGGACAATTACATTCAATATGTGAGCCTCTCGACGAAAGGGGATACAGCTGTCGTACAATCCCGCGGAGACGTGTATCTGGTTCCACAAAAAAGGGGACAGCCCGTGAATCTCACGGCCAGTTCCGGCAGTCGGGAAATCTTTCCGGTACTTTCCCCCAATGGAAAATGGGTTGCGTTTTTTTCCGACAAAACCGGTGAGTACGAACTGTACGTGACCGAGCCTCGGCCCGATCGGCCCTGGAAACAACTGACCCATCATTCCAGAACGTACTACTACCACCTGGTGTGGTCCCCGGACAGCAAAAAGCTGCTCTTCGGGGACAAGGATTTCAAAACCTTTGTGGTGAATGTGGCCTCCGGAAAGATGACCCAGATCGACCAGTGCTTTTACCAGAAGGACAACGAAATTTACTGGGAAATCAGCGATTACCACTGGTCCCCGGACAGCAAATGGGTGACCTACTCCAAAACGAACCGGAATTTGAACAGCTCGATTTACCTGTACAACGTGGAAACCGGCCAGAAGATTCGGCTCACGGACGACCGGTACGACGATTTTAGTCCCGCGTTTGATCAGGCCGGAAAGTACCTCTTTTTCCTGTCCAATCGCCATTTTCAGCCGGAATTGGATCCGTTCATGGACAATCACATTAATGCCAGCATGACGCAGCTGATGGTAGTACAGCTTCAATCGGGTGAAAAGCCGCCGTTTGAGGAGGGGGCTGGTGAGGATGCCAAGACGGAAAAAATCGACGTCCATCGCATCGACCTGAAAGGACTTTCGGAACGCGTGTACACGGCGCCGGTTTCGGCAGGCACGTACAAAAAATTGGAAGCCGGCAAACATTGTGTCTTTTTCCTCTCAAAGAGGCATTTTGGTTTTCCGGGAATCGAAGAATTTTTCCACCCGAATTCGGTTACCTTTTACAAACTCAAACGTTTTGATCTTTCCTCTAAAAAAACCAGGACGATTGTTTCCGGAATCGGCAGTTACTCCGTTTCCTACGACGGCTCAAAAGTCTCTTATTTGAGCGGGAGTACCGCCGGTGTGATTTCTTCGGATAATGAGAGCTTTGTGGGAGAAGGTACACTGGATTGGAAAGGGCTGGAGCAGTTGGTGGATTTTTCGCAGGAGTACCGGCAGATCTACTGGGAAGCCTGGCGGCAGATCCGGGATTTCTTTTACGATCCGAACCTCCACGGTAAAAATTGGCCCGCCATCGGCAAAAAATATGCGGCCCTGATTCCTTTTGTGGGAACACGCAACGATTTGAATTACCTGCTGGGCCAGATGATTGGGGAGCTGACGGCTTCGCACGAGTACATTATTGGCCGGGGCGGCCCCCTTCGGGAACGCTACCCGCGGGTCAATGTGGGGCTGTTGGGAGCCGATCTGGTTCCGGATTTTAAGGCCGATGCCTTCCGGTTTGCGCACATTTTAAAAGGCCTTCGCTGGAAGGCCGGGGTTCACAATCCCCTGCGTGACCCGGACGTACAGGTCCACAAAGGAGATTATCTGCTGGCGATTGACGGCCACCGCGTCTCTGCCAGAGAAAATTATTTCAAGTACCTTGAAAATAAGGCCGGAGACGAGGTGACACTGACCGTCAACAAAAAGCCTACGCTCAAAAATGCGCGGACGGTTCGGGTTCGGACCCTTTACAGCGATTGGAATTTGCGGTACCATGAGTGGGTTGAAAAAAACTACGAGACCGTCAAGCGGGAAACCAATGGACGGGTGGGGTACATCCACCTTACAGACATGGACGAAGAAGGACTCAAACAGTTTGAGCAGGGCTTCCGGGCCGAGCGTTACCGGGACGGACTGATTATTGACGTTCGGAACAACGGCGGCGGATTTGTGTCCTGGTTCCTGATTGATAAGCTGGAGCGGAAGCTCACGTTTTTGACCAAAACGCGGAATTTTAAGCCCATGTATTACCCGCATGCCGTGCACCCCGGGCCGATTGTGGTGTTGTGCAACGCGGGCACCGGGTCGGACGGAGAGGTGTTCAGTGAGCATGTGAAGGTGCTCAAGCTCGGGACGCTTATCGGCACCCGCACCTGGGGCGGCCTGATTGGCATCATTAACATGATTCCTCTGGTGGATGGCGGCATGCTCACACAGTCCAATGTAGGGTTTGCCAATCTGCACGGTCAGTGGGTGGTCGAAAATCATGGTGTGGATCCGGATATTGTGGTGGAAAACACCCCCGGGGCTGTGCTGGCCGGAAAAGATCCCCAATTGAAAAAGGCGATTGAGGTAATTGAGACGGAGTTGAAGGCCAATCCACCGCCCAAACTGGTGCCGCCTCCGTTTCCGAAGAAATAAAAGCCGATATCCACAAGCGTGGTCGCTGAAATAGGGCCCAAATTCTGGATGTAACAATCGGGATGCAGAAAAATGGCGTGGATCAAAAATCGGAGCCATTCCAATGAATGAATCTGAATTGAAGAATCTAATTTCTCGCGGAGAAGATTTTCACACGGAGTTTAAAGGCAAACTTCCGAATAGGGAATCTCTCGCCAAAACAATCACCTGTTTTGCCAATTCCGATGGGGGAAAGTTGGTAGTGGGTATCTCGGATGAAGGCAAGATTTTGGGCGTATCCGACCTGGATGGGGCCATGCGCGCCATCGACGATGTAGCGTACAATCGCTGTTCGCCGCCCATTACGGTTGTTCAGGAAACGGTTCCGATTGATGGGAAAACGGTTCTGGTCGTTCACATTCCGAAAGGAACCCAGCGCCCGTACCGTACCCGAAGCGGTCAGTTTTATGTCCGTTCATCCAATCGCTGCAGGCAGGCCTCACGTGAAGAGATGCTTCGGATGTTTCAGGCGGTACAAAGTGTATTTTACGATGAAACGCCCGTGGCGGGGGCCTCGGATGTGGACGTGGATTGGGACAGTTTTAAAGTCTTCTTGTCCCATTTTCTTGAACTTAACGTACCGGATTCTGACCTGAAATTGTATTTTAAGAATCTGCGGCTGTGGAGTGGGGAGGGTTTTCCCACAATGGCGGGCATTTTGTTCTTCGGTAAACAACAGCCTCAGAAATTCTTCCCTCACGCAAAAATCATTTGCGCCGCCATTCCAGGCAACGACCTGGCCATTCCGCCTTTTGATCGAAAAGACATGGTGGGCACGATTCCTGAGATGATTGACGATACGCAAAAATTTCTCAATCTTTACCTCAGAGAAAAACATGTGATTAATGGCTTTGAATCCGAGCGGGAACCCGAATTACCGCCTGCCGCTTTGCGGGAAGCCGTGGTGAACACCATTGCTCACCGCGATTACACGATTCATGCCCCTATTCGGATTCTCCTATTTGAAGACCGTGTTGAATTTCACTCTCCAGGAAAGTTGCCCAATACTGTCACCATTGAAAGTATTCGAATCGGGGGGGCTCACGTCCTTCGTAACCCGACGATTTACAATCTGTTGTACAAAATGGGGCTGGTGACGGACTTGGGCAGCGGTGTGAGAAGAATAATTTATTTGATTCAAAAACACGTTGGAAAAGATTTGGATATGCAGGAAACAGATTCTGAATTTATTTTGGCTTTGCC
>JAADHR010000218.1:4980-12094 GCA_013151735.1 Calditrichota bacterium
CAAAATGTTGCGGCTCTACAGGGAAAAATTGGGGAAATTGAAACCCGTGTAAGGTTTTAAGAATGACCTAAAAATTGGTTTAACATTTTAATTCTGGGAGCGAACGATGAATTATTCCTCTAATAACTTGTTAAAAAATGCTCTTTCAAAAACTTTGGATTTTATTGAGCAAAACCCCCAGGTTCAAAAAGACAAAGAATACGTGCTTTCCCATTATGGCCGAATTTTTTCGCCGGAAAGTATTGATCAATTAACGGAAGAAGAATTTTTGTCTTTTCTACTATTCAAGAATAACCGCCATTGGAAAAGCATCCACAGGCAATCCAAACAATTAGTTAGCGACTTTGAAAAACTAAAAGAAGCCCTTAAAATTCTGGTAGATGAATCCAAAGATATCAAAGAACGGCTCGATTTTTTGCGTCCAAAGACCAAAGCGCCTTTTATTAAGGGATTAAGTAGGGCCATTATTACTCCTATTCTTTTGGTTGTCTACCCGGAAAAATATGGGGTTCTAAATGCTGTTTCCGAGGCGGGAATGAAAAAAGCAGGAGTTTTCCCTAAATTGTCCAAAGGGGTCAGTTTTGCCGAAAAATATATTGCTGTGAATAATGTTCTTCGCCAAATTCGGGACGATTTCAACATTGATTTTTGGATTTTGGATATTTTGTGGTGGAATATTGGCGAAGAAATTTCGGAACCAACTGAAATAGAAATAGAAGAAGATTTAGAGTTCCAGTTTGAAAAATATTTGCAGGAGTTCCTGATCGAGAATTGGGAAAATATTGATCGCTTTAAAGATTGGGAAATTTTAGAAGAAGATGACGAACTGATTGGTGTAGAATATCAAACAAACAAAGTTGGGAACATTGACATTTTAGCGAAAAGAAAATTGGGGAAGGATTGGCTTGTGATTGAACTCAAAAAGGGGAGAACCAGTGACAAAACGATCGGCCAAATTTTGCGCTACATTGGCTGGGTACGAAAAAACCTTGCTGAAAGCAATGCAAAAGTAAAAGGACTCATCATTGCAAAAGGCGTTGATCCCAAACTTGAATATGCCTTAAAAGAAACAGAAAATATCGACGTGCACGTGTACCGGATGAATTTTGAGCTGAAGCCCTACGAATTTTAGTTGGGGGCTGATCAAAAACATTCGGTATTATGGTTTTTTGTCTTTGCGAAGCAGGAAATTTTTTGAGTGGGTTCCAAAACCGTTCAAATGGTCCAAATAATTTTTATTTTTTCAGGCAACCCACGACTTAAGTCCCAGGCAACTGAATCAGCGAAGAAAAAACAGCCCTTTCAATGGTTATAAGACTAAAGTGCATTCGGGTTGTTTCAAAGATTAGGGTTATTTAAGCAAGTGCGAGCCTGGAAAATTTGGCTTGCCACGAGCTTCAGCTCGTGGGCAAAAGCTGCCCGAATAAAAACGGGGCTTTAGCCCAATTTTCTTATGTAATGTCAGGCTAAAGCCCAATAATGATCTGATTTTTATTTTATCCACGATCTGAAGCTTGTGGCCATTCAAAAAAAATTAAAACCGTTGAAACGGTTTTTAATTCGAGATTGTTCTCATAAAATCCCACGATTAAAATCGTGGGCTGCTTTTGGAATGACTGTTCGGAAGGGATTTTTCAATCGGGCCTTTCAAAAGCCTCAGGGTCCAGATAAAAAAAGGATTTAGGATTGTAGATTAGCAATTTATGATTTAAGAAGCTCCCCTAGCTGTGAAAATAAAAAATCTTCAATCTGAAATCGTAAATCAAAAAAAAGATTTCAGGGACAAGGTCTAAAATAAGGAACGTTATCTACGAGGAGGTGCCATGAAAATATTTAGAGCGTTTTTGTTGATTTTCCTTGAGGGCCTCATTTTTACCTCGATGTCCGTGGCTCAGATCCCGCAAGCTCTTCCCAAAACGGCGGTTCCCTCCACACCCCTGGTACGGGGGCTGAAGGACACGGTTGGCTTTGCGATTTCGGCCCCACAAATGGATTTGACCGTACGCCTGAGCCGCAAGGCGGATGCCCAAAAACTTGAAGCTAACGCTGAAAAATACAATCTGAAACCGGGCCATTTTTTCATTGCGGGCATTTCACCTCACGATGATTTTATTTACGCCGGTCCCGTTTACGCCCACCTGTACCCCTATTTGCAGGCGAAGCGGGTGGTGATTTTTGGTGTGTCCCATTACGCCCGGCGTTACCATGTGGAGAATACATTGGTTTTTGACGATTTTAAGAAATGGCGGAGCCCTTACGGTTTGGTGCCGGTTTCATCGCTCCGGGAAGAAATTCTGGCCAAACTTCCCAAAGCAGATTACATCGTTAGCAGTCCGATGCAGGCTGAGGAGCATTCCGTGGAGGCGCTCGTTCCCTGGCTTCAATATTACAACCGCGACGTGGAAATTGTGTCTATTCTGGTACCCTATATGGGGTGGAACAAACTGGAGGGCCTGGCCTCAGATCTGTCGGGTGTGCTGGCCCAGCTCATTCAAGCTCACCACTGGAAGTTGGGAACGGACATTGCCTTTCTTATTTCCAACGACTGCTCGCACTACGGCGACCAGGGCTGGGGTGGGCGCAATTTTGCTCCTTTTGGCGTGGGGTGCAAAGGTTTGAAAAAGGGTACGGCCAGGGATCGGAAGATTGCGCAAGAAACACTTTGTAGTAGGTTGACATCAGACAAGGTACACGATTTCTACAACCGTGTATTGGACCCGAAAGATTACTACAAGTACAAAGTCACCTGGTGCGGTCGCTTTGCAGTTCCATTTGGCACGACCACTCTGGTTCACCTAATGAAAGAATTACACCACAAGCCTCTCACGGGTATGTTTCTCCGCTACGGTGACAGTGTGGAGTTGGGCGAACTGGACGTGCGTCATACGGGGATGGGGGTGACGGCCCCGGCCAACCTGCACCACTGGGTCGGGTACGTGGCCATTGGGTATCGGTAAATTGATGCGGATTTTTTCATTGGTTGTCATCAGGCTGGCGCGCATTCCTCGGCTGTAACTAACTGAAAATGGAAAAGGTTCTTTTAATAGAATGATCTGGTTTTTTCTGCTTAGCGGACTCTTTTTAGGCTGGTCACTGGGTGCTAACAATGCGGCCAACATTTTTGGTACGGCTGTAGGAACCAAAATGGTGCGCTTCCGAACGGCGGCTCTGGTGGCGAGTATTTTTGTGATTTTAGGCGCTGTCTTGGATGGCGCCGGGGCGACGCATACCCTGGGGGAATTGGGAGCCGTCAACGCCATGGCCGGGTCCTTTACGGTAGCCCTCGCGGCCGGAGTCACCGTTGCCTGGATGACCAAACTCAAATTACCCGCTTCCGTTTCCCAAGCTATTGTTGGGGCCATTATTGGCTGGAATTTCTTTACCGGCTCACCAACGGATTTAGAACTACTGACGAAAATCATTTCAACCTGGATTGTTGGGCCGGTTCTGGCAGCTGTTTTTGCCATCATTTTGTTCAAATTGGCCAAATTCTTTCTGGATCGCGCGAAAATTCATCTTCTGGAACTGGATGCCTATACCCGGCTCGGGCTCATTGTGGTGGGGGCCTTCGGCGCCTACAGTTTGGGAGCAAATAATATTGCGAATGTCATGGGCGTGTTTGTCCCGGCGTCGCCTTTTCACGAGGTTCGCCTTTTTGGATTTCTCCACCTTTCGGGAACCCAGCAACTTTTTTTCCTGGGTGCCCTGGCCATTGCCGTGGGAATTTGCACCTATTCCTATCGGGTTATGAGAACGGTTGGGAATGAAATTTTTCGTCTTTCACCCGTAACAGCATTGGTAGTGGTCCTTTCAGAATCACTGGTGCTTCTTATTTTTGCTTCGGAAGGACTGAAAAAATGGTTGGTTGCTTACGGCTTGCCCCCGATACCCCTTGTACCGGTGTCCAGTGCACAAGCGCTTGTGGGGGCCATAATCGGTATTAGCATCGTCAAATCAGGCGGAAAAGGCATTAATTTTAGTCTCCTCTGGAAGATTGCTTCCGGCTGGGTGAGCACTCCCGTGGCAGCCGGGCTTCTGAGTTTTGCCAGTCTCTTTTTTGTTCAGAATGTATTTCAACAAGAGGTGGTTAAGCCGGTGACATACGGAATGTCGCGTTCGATTTTGGTCGGAATAAATAATCAGAGTGTCCCGATCCAAAATCAGGGCAACCCGAACGGGCAGGTGTCTCGTCGAACAACTCGTTTTCAAAACCGCCTGAACTCAGTGGAGGAACTCAGTGAAGAGCCGTTTTTTCAGATCCTTGGTTCCGGCTCGAAAAATGCGGGGTTTTGGGGAAAAACGGGGTTCACTGAGACGTATCGTGGTGAATCTGTCCGATGGTGGATACGGTCAAAAATGCACCCTGGTGCGACCGTTGCTCACGATTTTTAAATGAACCCGCCTGATTCCTCCCAGGCTCCCCTTAAGAAACGGGGGCGGGTGAAACCGAAAAAACAGGCTGTTTTTCGGGCCTGATTTTACTCCCGAAAGGCGGGCAGCCGTGCCGTATCCTGAAACAAAACCGTTGATTTTTACCCTTAAATTCTTTAGATTCGAGTCAGCTCTTTTCCCGAAATCGAAACATAAAACCGCAATTGGAGTGAACGATGAAACACGTACAAATGACTGGCGTTTTTCTGCTTTTTCTGCTTATTTTAACGGGGTGCGGTCAGAAAAATCAACCGAAATCTTCCTTAAGTCCTTTTCAGCAGCGACTGAATTCCGGATGGGTACTGCAGGATTCAGCCAAAGTGAAAGCCTCTGGGCTTGAAATTTCCACGCCGGATTTCCATCCTCAAAAATGGTACTCGGCTCGCGTTCCGACCACGGTGATGGCCGCTCTGGTCGCGAACGGCGTGTACAAAAATATTTACTACGGGAAGAATCTGGCTGCTATTCCCACCAAACCGTTTCAACACAGTTGGTGGTTTCGAAAGGAATTTGTTCCGGCGTCTCAGGCGGCGGGCCGGCACGTGTTTTTGCGGTTCAACGGCATTGTGTACCGTGCCAATGTATTCCTGAATGGGCAAAAAATTGCTTCAGCGGACACCACAGAAGGGGTGTACCGCCGCTTTGAATTCGACGTGACAAAAACCATTCATCCCCAAAAGAAAAATGTACTGGCTGTGCAGGTGTTTCCACCCCGGCCGGGTGAACCCTCCCTGGGATTTGTGGATTGGAATCCCAAACCACCCGATCGGAACCTGGGCCTCTGGCAGCCGGTCGAACTCCGGTTCAGCCAGGCGGTTCGGCTTCGGTACCCCCACGTGGTGACAAAACTCAATCTTCCCAGAACCGACCGGGCCCGGCTCACTTTTTCTGTAGAGGCCCGTAATCTCAGCGATCAATCGGTTTCCGGGCGATTGCTGGCCGCATTTGACGGCTCCACCGTCTGGCAAAACGTGACCCTGGCCCCCCATGAAACCCGCGAATTGGTGTTTACACCTGAAAAATATCGGGAACTCCGTGTAAAAAATCCCAGGCTCTGGTGGCCCAATCAGACCGGCCCGCAAAATTTACACTCACTGACGTTCACCTTTCGCACGGACAACGGTGTGTCCGATCGGATTTCAACTCGATTTGGCATTCGGGAGGTGGGATCCTATTTTAACAAGCAGGGGGGACGGGTGTTCACTGTAAACGGCAAGCCGATTTTGATTCGCGGCGGCGGCTGGACGGACGATTTGCTTCTGGCGGATTCACCCCAAAAATTGGAGGCAAAAGTCCGCTACGCCAAAGAAATGAATCTGAATGCCATCCGCGTGGAGGGCATTTGGGGAACCGACGCGCTGTACAATCTTTGCGACGAGTACGGCCTGCTGATGCTGGTGGGCTGGTCGTGCCAATGGGAATGGAAAAACCTGATCGGCAGCGCATGTGACCAGTTTGGTGGCATCCAATCGCCGCACCAGATGGACGTGGTGGCGCGCTCCTGGCGCGATCAGATTCTGCGATTGCGCAATCACCCCTCCATTTTGGTCTGGCTCTACGGCAGCGACAAGCCGCCGCGGCCGGCGCTGGAAAAACGCTATCAGGCGATCTTGAAGCAATACGACCCCACACGGCCGTTTCTGTCGTCTGCCGCTCAAACCCCTACGTCGGTCACAGGGAATACGGGCGTTAAAATGAGCGGACCCTACGAGTGGGTGCCGCCGGTGTACTGGTACGCCGACACCTCCCGGGGGGGTGCGTTTGGCTTTAGCACCGAAGTGGGTCCGGGCCCGGAGGTACCGCCGCTGGAAAGTGTGAAACGAATGATTCCGCCCGACCACCTCTGGCCGATTGACGATATGTGGGATTTCCACTGCGGGCGCGGAAAATTCACCAATTTGAAGGTGTACACCCAGGCCATTTCGCGTCGCTACGGCCCGGCCAGAAACGCTGCCGACTACTGCGAGAAGGCACAGCTCATCAATTACGAAGGCATTCGGGCAATGTATGAGGCCTACGCCCGTAACAAGTACGTGTCTACCGGCGTAATCCAGTGGATGCTCAATTCGGCCTGGCCGTCCATGATCTGGCAGCTGTACGATTACTACCTGATGCCCGGCGGGGCGTATTTTGGTGCTCAGAAGGCCTGCGAACCGGTGCACATTCAGTACTCGTACGATGATCACTCCGTTGTGGTAGTGAACGGCACGTACACACCGATTGAAAATCTGACGGCCACGGCCCGCGTTTTTACGGATCGGCTTCACGAAAAATTTCAGCGGTCGGTCAAAGTGTCTCTCACATCAAACGTCAGTCAGCGGTTGTTTTCCATTCCCGAAATCACGGGACTCAGTACCTTGTATTTTCTGGATTTACGCCTGACAAAAGCTTCCGGCGAAACCGTCAGCCGCAATTTTTACTGGTTGTCTACCCAACCCGACGTTTTGGACGAGTCCAAGGCCACCTGGTACGTAACTCCGGCGGCTGCCTTTTCGGATTTCACCCGGCTGGCGGATTTGCCCGGGGTTCACCTGCAAACGAAGGTGTCGTTTTCCCGAACCGGCACGACTGAAACCGCTACCGTGCGGGTGAAAAATCCCACCGACAAATTGGCCTTTTTTGTGGAACTCCATATTGAAAAAGGCAAAACAGGGGAGAGTGTGCTGCCCATTTACTGGAGCGA
>JAADHR010000219.1 GCA_013151735.1 Calditrichota bacterium
GGCTCCTGGCTTTTGGGAAACAATCCGGCCGGGGCGGTCATGTACGATTCCAAAACCGGCCGCTGTTTTGACGGAATTGTGGCAAAGGAGACGATCAACCGGAATTCCGGCGCCGAATCAACCATTGAGGCGCTTTTGACGCTGCAGGCACTGCAGAACAACGCAATCAGCAGGACCTATTTGTTTTTCTCAAATCGATCGGAGAAAAGGACGGTTCAAAATAAAAATGGGCAGCGGCTGGTGTATCGCTGCTATTCAAACGGGAAAGGAAAAGAAATTTTTGTCTATCTCAATTTAAGCAACGGAAGGATGAATGTTTTAGAACCGGATGCGTGGAATCGTATGATTAATCCGAAAAATCATGACAAAAATGGAGGAATCTGATGAAAGAGTTATTTGTTCGCCACAACGATAATCCAATTTTGAGGCCGGAGAATTGGCCCTATAAAATAAACACAGTGTTTAATCCGGCAGCCACCATGCTGGATGGTGAAACACTGCTCTTAGCCCGGGTGGAGGACCGCACAGGTGTGTCGCATTTGAACGTTGCAAAAAGCAGGGACGGTGTGAGCAACTGGCAAATCTCCCCAAAGCCCGTTTTTACGGCAGATCCTCAGAATTATCCGGAGGAGCATTGGGGCGTGGAAGATCCGCGCATCACATTTGTGGAAGAGCTCCAGGCGTACGTTATTGCGTACACCGCCTATTCTCAGAACGGCCCGTTGGTTTCCCTTGCAAAAACCACTGATTTTGTGAAATTTGAACGCCTCGGTCCGATTTTGCTGCCCGAAAATAAGGATGCGGCTTTGTTCCCGCGCAAATTCGGAGATCGGTGGGCTGTTTTGCATCGTCCGTATCAAAGTGAACGGGATGCCCATATCTGGTTGTCCTTTTCGCCGGATTTGAAACACTGGGGCGACCATCGCGTTGTTTTGCACGCCCGAAGCGGGGCCTGGTGGGATGCCGGTAAAATCGGCATCGGCCCCCAGCCGATTGAAACCGAAATGGGCTGGCTGATCATTTACCACGGGGTTCAAAGGAAGGTTTCCGGAAGCATTTACCGATTGGGTCTGGCACTTCTCGATTTAGAGGACCCGCGAAACGTGATTTGCCGATCTGATGAATGGGTGTTTGGTCCCCGGGAATCGTATGAAACAAACGGGGATGTGCGGGATGTCACTTTCCCGTGCGGCGTGATTTACGATCAGAAAGCGGATCAATTGCGAATGTACTACGGAGCCGCGGATACTGCCATTGCGCTGGCAACGGCTAAAATGAGTGATATTTTAGCGTATTTAAAATCTTGTAGATAAATAATGTGAGGTGTTTCGCGGGAAAACGTGCAGGGCGGTTCAGTTAACCTGCATTATTCATAAAATTTCGCCACGAAGATTATAAAAATAAAGTAATAGGTGCCCCGAATGCGAAAATCAAAAATGCAAATATAAGGGATTGCTCTGTTTTTTGTCTTGATTTTCTTCAAAAATTTATTAATTTATTCAATCAAAAGAATTTGAGAGAAAAGGAATCCCTGCATGTCCGAAAAAAACGACAAAAAACAGACTAATTTTATTAAAGCCATTATTGACGACGACCTAAAATCAGGGCGATTCGATCGGGTACACACGCGCTTTCCACCGGAACCAAACGGCTATTTGCATATCGGGCACGCCAAATCGATTTGCCTGAATTTTGGGCTGGCGGAAGACTACGACGGCCTGTGCAATTTGCGCTTTGACGATACCAATCCCCTGAAGGAAGATCAGGAATATATCGATTCCATTATCGAAGACGTGCGCTGGCTCGGTTTTGACTGGGAAGATCGTCTCTTTTTTGCGTCCGATTACTTTGAGCAAATGTACGAATACGCTGTGCAATTGATCAAAAAGGGCAAAGCCTACGTGGACGATCTGTCTGCCGATCAGATTCGGGAATTTCGGGGAACGCTGACCCAACCGGGCGTCGAAAGTCCCTATCGCAACCGCAGCGTAGAGGAAAATCTGGATTTGTTCCAGCGCATGCGCAATGGAGAGTTTGGCGACGGTGAAAAGGTGTTGCGCGCCAAAATCGACATGAAATCCGGTAATTTAAATATGCGCGATCCCGTGATGTACCGTATTATCCACGCCGAACATCCGCGCACCGGGGACAAGTGGTGCATTTACCCGATGTACGACTGGGCACACGGTTTGGAGGATTCCATTGAGCGAATCACGCATTCCATTTGCACCCTGGAGTTTGCCGATCACCGTCCGCTGTACGATTGGTTCCTGGATGAACTGGGTGTGTACCATCCGCGGCAGGTGGAATTTGCCCGTTTGAATATTAATTACACGATTTTGAGTAAGCGGAAGTTGCTCAGGCTGGTGGAAGAAGGTCACGTAACCGGCTGGGATGATCCTCGTATGCCCACCATCGCCGGACTCAGGCGGCGCGGGTTTACACCGAAATCCATTCGTGATTTCAGCGACCGCATTGGGGTGGCCAAAAACAATACCGTGGTGGACATTGCTTTGCTCGAACACTGCGTGCGGGAGGATTTAAACGCACACGCCGAACGTCGAATGGTCGTACTTAATCCCCTCAAACTTGTTATTGACAACTATCCGGATGATCAGATCGAAGAATTGGTGGCTGAGAACAACCCGGAAGACCCCCAGGCCGGGACGCGCAACATTCCATTTTCCAAAACCATCTACGTGGAGCGGGAGGATTTTCGGGAAGAGGCCCCGCGGAAATGGTTTCGTCTGGCTCCCGGGAAAGAGGTCCGTCTAAAACATGCCTATTACGTCACCTGTACAGATGTTGTTAAAAATGAGCAGGGTGAGGTGGTTGAACTGCACGGTACGTACGATCCCCAGTCACGCGGCGGCTGGACGCAGGACGGTCGAAAGGTAAGAGGTACCTTACACTGGGTTTCAGCCGAGCACGCCGTGCCGGTGGAAGTCCGCTTGTATGATCACTTGTTTTTAAAAGAAAATCCGGACGACGTGGAGGAAGGACAGGATTTTACGGCGAATCTGAATCCCGACTCGTTGAAAATTACGACCCATGCTTTGGCGGAACCCAATCTTAAAGATGCCAGGCCCGGTGACCATTTTCAGTTTTTGCGCCAGGGTTATTTTTGTGCCGATTTAAAGGATCATTCGCCCGAACACCCTGTTTTTAACCGGACGGTTACGTTACGGGATAGCTGGGCTAAGATTGAAAAGAAATTGCAATCGTGAACGATTCCCTTTTAACCTGAAAAAATGAGGACCACAACGGCTAAAAAGCACAAAGGGTTTAATCTAAATTAAGTTATGAAGTTGATTCTACTGTCTTTTTTGTGGGGAAAAAGACTTTTTTGAAAATAGAACTTAGCCTCTTTTTGGCCTACCCCCTGACGCGGAGGTGTCCGAGAGAGTTTCATTGCCACGAGCTTTAGCTCGTGGAATGAGTTGGCTTCTGTTCTTTAGGGCTTTAGCCCCCTATTTTTGTGAATCCTTGGGCTAAAGCCCGGCAGATATGTGATGTCCATTTCATCCACGACCTGAAGGTCGTGGCAATGAAAAGAGCCAGAAAAAATCAACCCGTTCGAATGATTTTTTGGAGGGGCACAAGACCCAGCGGTTCAACCTGTGAGTTGCTTGAATTGTTTCATTGGAGGGGGGGCAGGAATGAATGGTTTCTGTCACGTAAAGAAATTTTGTTTGTCAAACTTCCTGAGAACAAATCTACAAAAATTCCAGTAGAGCCACAAATTAGTGTAGGCAAGATGCGTGTCTTGCATTTTTCAAGCGTTTTCGCCCCGGCACCCAATAAAACACCCTTTGCAATTTGGTATCTTGGTAGTAGCTGAACGATTCAGATCAGCCTTTCACAGAAACGAATCGACCAAAGAAATCAGGCGAAGGTTATTTCGGAACGAATCCGAATCAATGTTGTCGCGGGTTCTGAAACCAATTTCTACCGATCTGTCGGGAATCAGATCAAAATAATTATCTGTGAAAAACCCTTCAGCCGAATCAAGAGACAAAAAGACATCTTTGGCGAATCGATCGGTTTGAAGAGTGATAGAAAAGCCTTCCGGTGCCGGAGAAACCTGCGCTAAAAGGGCAGGTTTTTTTAGTGCCAAATCTTTTGGCGGAACAAAAAACAGGGTGTTTTTCGAAAGCTCCTTCTCCGCGTGTTGCAGGCGAACCACCAGAAAAACCTCACCGGAATTGTGACTTCCCAGTACATCGTCCCGCAATACGTCAACATATATCCGACTGGAAGTAGGCGGAATGTCTACGCGTTTTTGGCTCTCCCAGAGACGTTTCCCTTCCATTGAAAAAAGCTCCATTACCAAATCGGCAGACACGGATTTTGGTTCATCCGAGACAATGAATACCTGAATGCGATCCTGGTTGTCAATCATTGGGCTTACGAGAATTGGACGGTAAAACCGTCGGGCATAATAATGAAGGGCCTTCCAGCGGCCGAAATAGTCGATGCTGGACCAGGACGCTACCGGCCAGCAATCGTTAATTTGCCAGTATAACGATCCCATACAACGGGGTCGAAGTCTGCGAAAATGTTCCGTGCCGGCTTTAATTCCCTCGGCCTGCAGGACCTGGCTCACGTACAAAAAGGAGGGAAAATCCTTGGGGTCCCGGTAATATCGGCGCATGTAATTGTAAATTCGCTGGTTGCCTCCGCCGTCTTTTTGATGGATCAACATGACCGGCGTGTCCATTCGCCAGTCTTCCGGGCGTGAAAAGGCCCGGACGGATGCCATTTCGGGAAAGGATTGGAACCCGTACTCGCTCACAAAACGGGGGTGTACGTCTCGATAGGCCTCAAAGGGTTTTCCCCCGTGCCAGACATCCCAGAAATGCACATCTCCCCTATCGGGACTGCTGGGCGTGGCCTTCAGATTGGAGCTTGGAGAACTGGGCCAGTAGGGTCTATCGGGATCAAACCGGCGGCACACGTCGGGCAACAGGTGATGAAAAAGCTTCTTGTAATTATCCCACACCTCGTCCGGAAGATTTTTCTTCCAGCCCCATTCCGACCAACTGGCTTCAATTTCATTGTTTCCACACCAGAGGGCCAAACTGGGATGGTTTCGAAGGCGTACGATTTGATCGACGGCCTCTTGTTTCACATTCTCCAGAAATTCGGAATCCCCCGGGTACAAACTACAGGCAAACATAAAATCCTGCCAGACGAGGATCCCCATTTCGTCGCAGAGGTCGTAAAACGTGTCGGCTTCGTAAATGCCGCCTCCCCATACACGAATCATATTCATGTGGGCATCCCGGCTGGATTGAAGCAGATGACGATAATCCTCTTCGGAAAGGCGGGAAGGAAAACTGTCTGCCGGAATCCAGTTGCCGCCTTTTGCAAACAGGGGAACGCCATTTACGACGAATTCAAAGCTCTCTCCCCATTGATCGGGCTTTTGACGCAGTTCGATCGTACGTAACCCGATTCGCCGGGAAACGTGCCCCAGCTGTTGAGCGCCTTGCTGCAGCGTTACATCAATTGTGTACAGGACGGGTTCTCCCATTCCATTGGGCCACCAGAGCCCGGGGTTTGGAATTTCCAGATCAATCGAATACGCGTGTTTTCCCGATTTGACATCAATTTCCTTTAAGACGGGGGCGAAAGAATCATTCTCGGAACGAAGGGAAAGCTGGAATTTTCCGTCAGATTCTGCCTGAATTTCTACTTCGGCCGTCAGGGCAGCCTGTTTTTCCGAGAGATCATTTTGGTGAATCCAAACGTCCGAAATTCGGGCCGTTTCCCAGATATCCAGGAAGATTGGCTTCCAGATTCCCATGGTCACAAATCGGGGTCCCCAATCCCAGCCGAACTGGTAGGGGGCTTTTCGTGTGTACGGGCTGGTTTTAAATTCCTGGTCGTGAGCGGAGGGCAGCACATAGGGAAGGCCTTTCAGCTGCGGCAGGACGTGGTTAACCGGTGAATGAAACAGAATGCGAAGGGTATTCTTTCCTGCCTGCACAAAGGGGTTACAGGAGACTCGCCATTCCCGGAACATGTTGTCGGTTTTTAGAATGAGGTGGCCATTTAAATAGACATCGGCGTAGGTGTCGAGGCCCTTAAAAACCAGGTCGATGTTTTTCTGGTTCAGATCGTTTGCCGTAAGTAAAAATTGTGTTTGGTATTCCCAGTCCTTCTTTTCGATCCACTGAAGTTTTTTTTCGTTATCCCGGTAAAAGGGATCGGGAATAAGACCCGCGTTTAACAAATCCGTGTGGACACATCCCGGAACGGTGGCAGGAAGCCAATCGGATTTACCAAACTCTCGAAACTGCCAATTCTTTTGTAGCTGCAAGGTGGTTTCTCTTTTCTTTTCTGTTGTTTTTAATTCGGGTTAAAGTACTCCAGATAATTGGAAATAAAGTACAAAACAAATTGAACTTTTTCAACCCAAAATTTTATTTACGGACCCATTATTTTGGAGCCAACTTATTTTATTTTAAAAGGGATTTGAAAAAAATAGGGACTTTTAATACAGGCAATGGCTAATAAAATATCGGTCAACAAATGGTAATTGTAGGGGTGATTCACGAATCGCCCTGATAAAAAAGCGACCTTGCGAAGGTTATGATTCCACAAAATTACACCGTTGAAGAATACGATTTGCGTTTTGTCAAAAAAACCTTCGCAAGGTTAATGATATGAATGCAGTCGGTGTGATTTGCTGCTATTGAAAGGCCCCCTATTTTTTTAAATATGAAAATTATCCTTGACAAGTAACTTTAGCTACTCTATATTCTATAAATAAAACTTCACTTTTCGGGAACCCAAATCTCATAATTTCCTTATTCAGCAATACGTTATCGCTTGTTCGATTTTTCATGCTTTCACACGTGGTTTTCCTTTTGTTTTTCTCAGCCGGTTGGGTAACAAATTCCTAAAATCTCCAGCTTCTTAAGTATCTGCTTCCTGAACACTATGCACACGAAGACTCATGTTTGTCAGATGATGAGCGTTTTTGTACATGTACTCAAATGCGTGGTAGTTTTTACACGTGTTTATTGTGAACGAACCCCAAAAAAGAAGCTTGGAAATTCCCTCGGTCAAGAGGATCTAACTCTAAACAGGAGGTCGAAATGAAAACAAAACAGGGTAGGATTTTTTTGTTGCTGTTTCTTCTTTTGTTCGTTTCGGTGGTTGCGGGATGCTCAACCTCCAGAACACTTCTCTACCAGTCACGGGTAAAAGTTGGAGGGTATTATCAGCAGCAAATCGCAAAGGAATATGAAGATGGCACAGGGAGTGTTACGCTCATCAAGAAGGGAGAATATCCGCAATGGATCCCCGGCGTAAAGACTCATTTTGCGTATCTTGAAAGAAAGCCGGGCAATCCCCACCTGAAACTGTGGGTGGCCAAACAAGATGGAACGAATCCGGTGGCGCTGACCAATTTTGAGATTCACTTCGATTATTCCTGGTCTCCGGATGGAAAGTGGCTAGTGGTATCGGATTCCCGGGACGGGAATTATGAAATCTACAAAATAAAAAGGGACGGCACCCAATCGATTCGATTAACGAACAATTTCTACACGGATCAATTCCCTCGGTGGAGCCCAAAGGGGAATAAAATCGTGTATGTGTCGACAGGCGGGGGAGCGAATAATAAATTGTTTCTCATTAATGCCAATGGGCAGGGGTCTCCAAAACAGCTTACACCATCGAATTTGAGGATTTATGCAAGTTTATATTCCCACCCGTGCTGGTCTTTTGATGGCTCACAGGTGGCATTTATTGCACATTCCGGGACGTCTTTTGACGTCTTTACGGTTGATGTGGCTTCGGGTAAAATTCAGAATATTACAAATAAAAAAAGGGTGTTTGAACATGTGTATTGGTATGACCATTACATTTTCTTTTTTGATTACAACACCCTGTACCGGTATGACACAAAGTTGAAAAAAATTGATCCTCCATCGGGTCTGGGCAGTTTCCCGGGTGAAACGCCCCACAGCCCCCTTTCCGTAAATGCATCACATGTATTTTTCTCATACGCAAAGGATGGTTCAAAACCTCCCCACATTTATAAGGTACAGCATTATACGGGCCAGCTCACGGATATTGGGGAGGGAAGCAACCCCGATATTTGGTAAGTCATTGACACTCTCCCCAAAAAACGGTTTCAACGGCTTATCATGTAAGCACGGAGTTTTGATGATTGGATTGTTGCCGGGAACACGTCTGGAATTCCGTTAAAAAAGAAGTCCCTCGGAAGTCAAAGACTCCCGGGGGACAATCGGAATCACTTGAATTTTACTGTCCATTGAATCGGTGATTTCTGACCTTGAAAGGCCACTTTTAGCACGTTTCCGGTTTGCGTATGATACAGAACGTTGGCATTTGACTGAACTGTTGAAAACATCATTCCGC
>JAADHR010000220.1 GCA_013151735.1 Calditrichota bacterium
TAAAAATAAACGCCCGATTGCTGTCCAGTTTGCTTTTGGCCAGCGAATCGCTGACCTGGAGATTCACATAAAAGGTGTCTGCCCGGGGAAATTTGTATTCGGGAAAAACCTTATTCAAAATCGAGACGGCCTCCGAATCACCCGAGATCGTCCACCAAATCATCTTCAGGGGATCCATGTCGGGATCAAAACTGGTGCCGGCATGGAAGGATGCCGGATGTTTCACAAAACCCACACAGGTTGGTCCGCTGCTGGCAACCGGCGGCTGGTTGAATCGATTGACTACAAATCCTGACCAAACGGGCCGGGCCGATCGGTTGTTCACATCCGTAACAAAAATTTTAAACGAGTGAAAGCCCTCCGCCAGCGTGTCAATTTGGCACGAAAGAATCGTATCTGTAAAACTGACGGCGTACCGGGTACTTTTATCCAGAACGACAAACGATTTTTTCGGATTGCCGGCGGCGCCCGAACGCCCCGGATAAAAACGAGCCCGAATCACCACCGGGAAGTTGCGCAGCTCTGCACCGGGTTTCGGAGACAGCAGCCGCACGTCCGGATCCAGCGGATTTTTCAGGATCAACAGCGAATTGCTGTTCTTTCCGCCGTAATCCGGATTGCCGGGGTCCCGTACCCAGTGCTTACCGTCCACCAAAAACCGGTATTCGTAGCGTCCAAACGGAAGCGTCAGCCGGGTTTCCCAGGTACTGTCGGTCTTTGAGAATGTCAGAGGGTTGGCTGTTTTAGACCAGTTATTAAAACTTCCGGCCAGCACAACTGAGTGAACCGGATGAGCCGGTTTGTATCGGAAAACAACTGGAACGCGGGGGGACGTTTGAGCCTGCGCCTGCACCGTCAAAAAAATCGGGACAAGAATAACCCCAAGGAAAACGCCGGCTGCCTGGAAAATCCTTCGGAATTTCATCGCACAATGGGCCCTTGTGATTTCCTGTAAATATATTCGGTGATACCCCGTTTGTAAAAGTCTTCCAACTCCCCGACCTTTTTGTAGCCCCTTTTCTGATAAAAGCCCTGGGCCTCCGTGTTAAAATCGGAAACCAATAAAAACACATTGGGCCCTTTTTGAAAAATTTTATCTTCAGCAAATTGCATGAGAATCTTCCCGACGCCCTTGCCCTGAAAATCGGGGTGAACCGCAATCCAGCGAATGTAACCGCTGTGGTAAAACGTCCCCTGCCGATCGAACCAGACAAAGCCGGCGACCTGCTCGTAAATACGGGCGGAATAAATGGTGCGTTCTTCCTGGAGGGCTTTCAGCAAAATGGAATAAGCCTGGTCGTAATCTGTTCCGTATCGCTGCCAGAGTTTATTTTTTGCAACAATTTCTGCCGCCGCAGCGATATCAAAGGAAGAAAGCGGCGCAATAATGACAGGTGTGTTCATCAAAAAAATCGTCCGGTAACAATCAAATAAACAAAGATCATAAAAATGGCCAGCGGGGCAAAAAATCGAATTGAAAAGGCCCAAACCGGCCGCAGGCTGAATTTTTCCGCGCCCAATTGAACCTCTTTGCTTGCCGCGGCAATTCCCCATTTCCAGCCGACAAAAATGGAAATAAAGAAGGAGCCCACGGTTAGGGCGTAGTTTCCGAAAAGGGCATTCATAAAATCCAAAAACGGCATGTGCACCAGAGGAATGCGGTCGAACCATCCGGACGCTCCCTGAGAAAGCGCCGAGGGAACCCCCACCACGAACGCCACGATGCCTGTAACGACAGCCGCTTTTACCCGGGACCAGTGCCGTTCATCAATAAAATAGGCGACAGCCACCTCCAGAAGGGAAATGGTCGATGTAAGAGCGGCAATGGCCAGCAGCAGAAAAAAACCGGCGCCGAAAACAATTCCAAGCGGCATCTTTTCAAATATCGAAGGAAGAATTAGAAATACCAACCCCGGGCCGCCTTTCGGGCTCATGCCCATGGCAAAAAGAGCCGGGAAAATGGCCAATCCGGCCAGCAAAGCGATGAGCGTGTCGAAAAAGACCACATAACCGGCCGAGGAAATCAGATTATCCCGTTTGGAGATGTAACTGCCGTAGGTGATCATGGCTCCCATTCCCAGGCTCAGGGAAAAGAGGGCCTGTCCCAGTGCCCGAATAAAAATTTCGGGCTTCAAGGCCGAGAAATCCGGCTTCAAATAAAAAGACAAACCGGCTGAAACGCCCGAACCCAGCGTAAGCGACCGAATCACCAAAAGCACCAACAACAAAAAGAGCAGAGGCATGAGAATTTTCGTCCAGCGTTCGATGCCTTCGGAAACACCCCCTGAAACAATAAGCACGGTTATCGCAATAAACACAAAAAGATAGGCAATCTCAGAAACCGGGTTACGGATAAAACCGACAAAAACGTCCTGCGCGGCCTTTTCCCCGGACAGGTGAGAAAAATCCCCCAGCAATGTCTTGAAAAAATAGCCCAGCGTCCAGCCGGCCACAACGCCGTAAAACGAGAGAATCCCGATGCCGGTAATTATACCCAGGACACCGATGAGTTTCCAGTTTGTTTTCGGGAAGATCGCTTCAAACGCGCCGACGGCATTGCGCTGAGAATAGCGACCGATCGTGAGTTCGGCCAGCATAATGGTGAACCCGATAAAAATCACAAAGAAAACATAAATGAGAACAAAAGCCGCTCCGCCGTTTTCTCCCGTCATGTAAGGAAAACGCCAGATGTTCCCAAGCCCGATAGCCGATCCCGCCGCTGCGAGAATAAATCCAACCTTACTGCCCCATTCTTCTCTGGGTGTTTCCATTGGCCCTCCATGAATGGTTCGGAACTGATTGCCGTTTCAGAATTTTGCGTATGACTCTAAATATAAAAACAAAAAGAAGCGTAATCAAGGGATAAAACCCGAGTGGTGGTGTCTGGCCGGGTTGAAATTGGTTATTCAATCTATTCCCCGTGCGAAGGGTTCCAACCTTCGCACGGATTTGAAATTTCCAAAAGGTCGTCGACTCTCTGCCGAAGGCCGATGGATCGAAACGACCACTTGCAAAAATTCAAAAGAATCATTCGCGCATTCGCGGCACACCCCTCCGGCCGGGGGGTTTTTTTATTTTAAGGAAGGGAAAGGGGATGTCTACTGGTTTGATTATTTTTGTTCCGGGTTGTCTTTTTTCCAAATATAACAAATCGGGTTTTGTTGCCCTTTTTTCTTTCCGGTGTATTCTTTGTTCAGATAAAGATTTGTAATGTTTTCATCCGTAACCTCATATCCTTCAAAATACATGCGCTTTCCGTCCTCGGTTTCCAGCCATTTTTCCGGTTTAAAAATTGCCCGAACAATTCCCCTGTGTTCAGCCAAAACATAATCGATTTTGGAAAAATTTTTTTTATTCAATTTCCAACTTTTCCGCGTGGCTTCATAAACGGATTTGTTCGTCTTAAATGTTTTGTTGATGTTAATGAGAAGAAGATTATGTCTGA
>JAADHR010000221.1 GCA_013151735.1 Calditrichota bacterium
GGATTGCCTGATCGATAATCCGGATTTTCCCGATCTGACCGGCTTCCGTCACACGTGATTCCTCATATTTTTGTTTCATCATGAGGTAGATATTTTCATTCAGGGTTTTCGCGCGCTCCAAACGAGCCAGTTTCAGGCTTTTGTCCGGAAGGGTTTCCATTTTGCTGGTGTATTTCTTCACGATCTTTTGCAATTCGCTAACCTGAGCCTTCAGAGCCAGATTTTCGGTTTCCAGATCCACCACTTTCTGTACCACATCCCAATAGGGTTCCAGGCTGTCGCGGATGGGGGTCTTACTGGCAAACAGCTTTTTGATTTCCCCGTTGAGCTGTCTTTTCATGACCCGAATGGATTTTTTCAGTTCATTGATCTGGTCATATTGCACCGGCGACTTGGATTTCTGGATTTCCAATGCCGTCAGGGTTGCTTCATTTTCGGCAATCTTTTGCTTGAGCTGCGAAATCAGCGGCGTGGAAATATTCTTAAGTCCATTTTCCACATCGGTGCGCATCTGTCCCAACTGGCTTTTCAGAAATTCCAGACGGCGCTTATTCGCTTCCAAATCCGTTCTGGCCGTGGCCAATTGGCTTTCAAAATCCACCAGCTGTGTAACCAGCTCTTTGGTTTCATCCGGAAGGGCAAACACACCGCTGCTTTGTTGATAAGCCCGAAGTGCGTCTTCCGATTCCCTTAAATCCTTCTCTTTCTTCTTCAGCTGATCATCCAAAAAGGAGACCACCTGGCTGATTTCACCGCGGCTGAACTGCCGATCCAGTTCCTGAAAGGTTTTGGCCACGCGATTGGCCAGAAATGCCGCCTCATAAGCGGAACCGGCTTTTACATTGATCTTAATAATATCCGTATCACGAATCGGATCAACCGTTAAGGCTCCCTGGAGTCTTTTTACACCCAACCGAAGATAATTAACGGGTTCTGCATTTTTTTCTTCCACATAAAAGAGTTTCAAAGAATCTTTATATCCATCCCTCAGAAGGTTGGTTACCACTTCGCGCGCCAGGCGCTGGCTTTTGAGAATCTGAACCTGGTTGTTCATCATGGTGACCTGTTTTCCGCCAAAAGGACTGATGTCAAACAGCGTTTGTGTCATTCCTCCGGTTTGGTCCACCATAACCATACAACTGGCTTCATACGTGGGGGGAGTTGTAAACGAGTAATAGGCGGTCGCGGCGACAACAATCAAAAAGGAAAGAATGATGATCCATTTGCCGCGATAGATGATCCGCCAATAATCACTTAACCGGACTTCTTGTTCTTCAAAATCGTGATTATTGTTTGAAAAATTAGATGCTGCCTGCAAAGGTGACTCCTTAATTTTCTGCTTGAGGGAAATTTACCAAATGAGAAGTATCAGATTGATACAATTTAATCTTTAAATATAAAATTTTTCTGCCAAAAAATCAATAATTATTTCTCCTGTTTCTAAAACTGTACCACTTTGAAACAGTCCAAATTAAATGACTCCTGTCTCTTTTATTCGTTTTTTTTCAACCTGACAGGGGGGCTGTAACCCAACTCTCATCTAATATTAACCGGTGAGTCTAAGCACACCCCTTCCCAACCCTCTTAGTTTAATACCTGCAATTTCTTCTTTTGCGGAAAAAGAATCTCTGACATGACATTTGTTTTTTCAGTAGCATTCAATTTTAGGTCCCAACCCAGTGGCACATGTCCACCCAAAATATTTTAACAGGATTACAGGATATTTTGTTGATCACGCCAACCCCCGTATAACCTGACAGCAAAAAAAGCATCCACTTATTCGGCCCGCATATCGATCACCTGAATATTCGGCGGAATTTTATAATGAAAAATATCCTCAGGGATTTTTTGATTAATTTTTATTTTTCTCAGTCGATAGGTGGTTACATTTTGATTGACATCTTCATAGCGCAGTTTTTTCGTCAACCAGGTTTTCTTGTCAATCCAGACGGTCATTTTGGGAATAAACACATCTTCCGATTTTGAAATGAGCTCCAGTACGTAGCAGGGTTTTCCGTCGATCGTTTCCTCTTTCAGCAAACGGGCGTGGTAATTCTTCTGAAATTTCAGCAGTAAGCGCCGGGGCAATAAATCGTCACCCGATTGATTGACATTATCAATAAGCACCTGCTTTTTCCCCGCATCGTAGGTCCAGAGAGTTTTGCCATCGGACACAATCACCTGTTCGGCAGTTTGCAGTCGAAATTTATCTCCCTCACCAATGTACAATTTACCGGAGAACGTCTGCTTTTCATCAATCATAACCCAGTGAAAGGTTTCTTCAAAGTCCGCGACCAGGGTTCGAATGGTTTCAACCCTTTGATGCACCTTTTCCAGAATTTTTTCGGCGGTCAGCTTCTTTTTCGCAAGACCGGAAACAGTAGCGGTCAGAAGAATCACACCCGTCAGACCCAAAATAATGGCTCTATTTTTTTTCATAGCCTTCTCTTTCGTTAATCCAGCAGTGTATCCAAATCCTCTTCCGTAATAAGCACTTCCCGCGCTTTGCTTCCATCGAAGGCCCCCACATACCCGGCCTGTTCCATTTGGTCGATGAGGCGGGCGGCACGCGCGTAGCCGATTCGCAGGCGTCTTTGCAGGAGTGAAATCGACCCCTGCTGGTGCCGGACAACCAGCTTCAGGGCTTCCTTGAACAATTCATCCCGCTCCCCGGATCGCCCCTCGGCGGTGTACAGGCCTTCGGCACCGGCGCCGGCCTTCATGGCAATTTCCCAATGAGGGAATTTGGGCTGGGCTTCGATGAATCTCAGCACGCGCTCCACCTCCTTGGAAGAGACAAACGCGCTGTGCAGCCGGATCGGATCGGATCGTCCGGGAGGCAGAAACAGCATGTCACCACGTCCCAACAATTTTTCTGCGCCGTTCGTATCCAGTACCACGCGTGAATCCGTTTTGGAGGTCACCCGAAATGCAATCCGGCTGGGGAAATTCGCCTTAATCACGCCGGTCAGGACATCGGTGGAGGGGCGCTGCGTGGCTAAAATCATGTGAATCCCCACCGCGCGCGCCATGTGTGCTAATCGGCTGATAGGGCCCTCAATATCTTTGCCGGAAATCAGCATGAGATCCGCCAGCTCATCCACAACAATAATGATGTACGGCATTTTGCGCCGGTACTGTTCTTCTAACTTGGTATGAATTTCCCCGTTTTCAATCGCCCGGTTAAACTCATCCAGATTTCGAACATTTGCCTTTGCCAGAATCCGGTAGCGGTGTTCCATCTCCAGTTCCATTCCCTTCAGAATGGTGACGGCATTATCCGCATTCGTGATGACATCCTCATTTAACTGCGGTAGCGTAATCAGGTGATGGTTCACCAAACGGGCATAGGTAGACAATTCCAGACGCTTGGGATCGATCAGAACCAGGCGCACATCTTCCGGAGAAAACTTAAACAACAGGCTGGAAATAATGACATTCAAGCAAACGCTTTTCCCGGACCCTGTTGAACCGGCAACCAGCAGGTGCGGCATTTGCACCAGATCGGCCACATAGACCTTGCCGGTAATGTCCACCCCAAGTCCCAGAGGCAATTTGGCCCGTGAGGATTCAAAAATGTCCGATTCCATAATGCGGCGCAGTGAAACAAGGGCCGATTCCCGATTGGGAATTTCGATTCCGACCACCGATTTCCCCGGGATGGGCGCCACAATTCGAATACTCCGGGCACGAAGCACCATGGCCAAATCGTCTGCGATCCCCAAAAACTTGCTGATTTTTACCCCGGGATCGGGCTCTACCTCAAATTGGGTAATGATGGGTCCCGGGTGAATTTGAACCACCTTTCCCCGAACCCCGTATTCGCCCAGCTTTTGTTCCAGATCCCGTGCCATTTCCAAAAGCTCGTCCCGTCTTTCCCGCGTCTCCAGCGGCGGAGCTTCATCCAGCAGATCGAACGAAGGTTTCTCATAATTTGTGGGAATTTCTTCCACCTCTTCCCGCGGCACGCTTATTTTTTCTTTCCGACCATTTGGAGCCGCCGCGCCCTCTTCCTTCAATGGCAATTCGATTTGATCAGGCGGCCCCTCTGGTGGTAGATTTTGTGGAAACGGGGGTTCTTCAGGAACCGGTTCCGATTCTGCAAAAGTCGCCTCGGGTTCCGGCGTACCTTCTTTTTCTTCGTCTAATTCGTCTTCAAACAGGTCTTCCTCAGTCACCATGGCCTTTTGGCGGGCACGCTCTTCCCGTTCTTTCCGTTTGAATTCCCGCTTGAGCGCTCGATTTCGTCTCATGTCTTCAAAAAATCGGTTCCATTTTTCGGTCAAATCAGAAAAGCGATTGGAAAAAACCTGCGCCACGGATCCAAAGGAAAATTCAGTCACATACAGAATCGGCAGGATAACCAGGGTCAGTAGAATCAACAAACTCCCGACCGCTCCGAAATACCGAAAAAATTGGGTGGCGAAAAAATGCCCCACAAGCCCATTCCAGGCATAATGTCCGTTTCCGATGGTTTCGGGCGATATGATTTTGGGCAGCGCGATCGCAATAGAAAGGGTTGTGGCATAAAACAGAACCAGCCCGGAATTTCGGAAAAGGTCATCCGTCGGGCGGTGCGTCAGGAGTCGCCAGCCAAAAATGAAGATTAACAGAGGAAGCACAATAATCGGATAGCCAATCGTGTAGAGGAGCAGATAGTGGGCCATAGCCGCACCCGCTAATCCCATCCAATTATGCACAATCTGGCGGGAACTGCTGTTCGGCCAATCCTGTGTGTGATACGAGAGGATACTCAGGAAAATAAGCACCGCAAGAACAATCAGCAAAATGCCGATCACTTCCTGTTTTTTCCCTCTCGACGATTTTCTTTGAATAGGTTTTCGATTCATAAACACTACTGATTGATGTCACATGTAGAACATGTCCCCTAATCCATTTATTTGGAAAGGTGTGATTTTCTAAATGACTGATAAAATTAAGACTGAATGCGTTTCAGATTATTGACCCAACCAAAATGCGTGATGCATTTTTTTCGATTACGTACTGACGGGATTCCGGGATTTTTTAGTTGCCTGAAAAAATAGACTTTTGACACAGCCCCGCAGAAAGGGGTCAGTTTGAAAAACAACAATCAGCCAATTGGCCTCTGCGAATCCGTTTCATCCGAATCGAACAATCCCGTTTTGTTTTTCATCAAATACGGGAATAATATTCAGAAAGTCTTTCCGGGAGCAATACTCCAAATCGGCTGTAAACCCGTTATTTTTCAGATAGCGCCCGTGCTTTGATCGTTCAAAAAGTAACTGCCTTGTGTCGTCCGAAAATCTTTGTGCCAGGGCCGCGCACGCAGTGGCCCCGTCGTTTTCACGTTCCGGAGTAATAAGTTGATTTATAATATAACCCGAACAAACGGAATCTTCAAGTGAAAAATGACCTTTTAGACCGGAATTTGCAAAAATCAGATGTTCCGGTCGGTGTGTGTTGATAAACCGGCTGAGTGCCTTCGCATTCAGGAACGAACCAAAGAGAATCTTTGATGCCGATTTTACCCGAAGAAAGGTCTCTGTGCCGTTGGTAGTTTTAAAAATAATCGCCTGCCCTTTGACTTTTTCCGGAGAATAGTCCAGCGGGGAATTCCCCAGATCGAACCCTTCAATCCTGAATCCGTCTTTTTCACCCCCCAAAAGAACCGGCAGATCGTTTACCTGCCGGGCCTGTTCCCTCGCCCGGGACGCCGACGCTACCGGTTGAATACGGACCGCCCCGTTATGCAAAGCCGTAGCAATGGTGGATGTGGCACGCAGGACATCCACCACAACGACCCAGCTGTTCCGAAGCGCTGCCTGATCGATTTCACAGGGCGAAAGAAAGGCTGAAACAATCATGATTCCGGGCGATAAAAGGGTGTCTCACAGACGGCCGCCGGTTCCATTTTCTTCCGGATTTCAATGTCGAGGGGCGTGCCCACTGCCGAATATTCAACGGGAACGTAACCCATCCCAATTCCGATGGAAAGCATGGGCGAAATCGTCCCGCTGGTAACGTGCCCGATTTCTTTCCCATCTTTAAAAATCTTGTATCCGTGGCGGGGAAAGGCTCGGGTATTCATTTTGAAACCGATCAATTTCCGCTTAATTCCCTCTTCTTTCACTTTCAGAAGCGCGGTTCTGCCAATAAACTCACCTTTTTGAAGCTTGGTAATCCAGCCCAAATCCGCTTCAAGGGGGTTGGTGGTTTCGTCG
>JAADHR010000222.1 GCA_013151735.1 Calditrichota bacterium
GTTCACTTCGATACGATCCGCCTTCTGGCCGATCACTCGGTGACCGGATACCTCTCTCCGTGTTTTAGCTATTTTATGACAGCCCTTCCCCGGTTGTCGAGTGTCCGCCTTGGCGGACGTACCGAGACGCCCCCTTCGGCGTAACCTCTCTCCTATTTTGTAAACTTTGCCAGAGCCTCTTTCAAATTCAGATGCACGTACTCCCGGTTGTACGCCGGTGTGCGGTCAATCCCGGCATTGGCGACCCAAATATCCAGCGTGGACGGCCGGTACACAACTGCATGCAAATCACCGGTTCCTACCGTGTGCATCAAATCTTTGGCCACTTGTTCGTCAATTTGTCCCCAGTGAGATTTTAGAAAATTGTACGTTTTCACGTTATATTTACCCGGCGTGGTCCGATCCCAATCACATCCCATGGAAAAATAAACAATGTCCTTTAAATGCGGTACTGGTTTGGGGAGTGACGTGTCGTCATAAACCTCAAAAATATCTTTGGCGGTTTTCAGGGCTCGGCCGTATTTTTGTTTTCCGCTGCCAATGGCATACAGGAAGGAACTGGTGCGTTTGGCCTTTTTGATGATGTCAATTCCCTCTTCCACGGTTTTGGCCTGCTCAAGGACATCCCGTAATACAAACGGCATGGGTTCTCCCTGGAGGGTTTCGTGCTCCGGCCCGAAATTTTCCCCGATTTCACTCACCGCAAGTTGCTGGTCATTCATGCCCGAAACGACACCAATAAATCCCAGCCATCCGACGTCTACAAAGGCATTGGCGCTGTCGGGCTTGTACACAATCAGAGCCGGGTGATCCTGAAAATGGGCATTCATAGCGTAATCCAGCGCCCGAATCTGGTAGAGGTCGTGATCCTTTGTGGCCTTATCCCAGGCAACAAAAAAGGTGCAATGGTATTCGGAAAGATCGGGAATAGCGTGAAGCATGTGGATTTTTTCCAGCGGAACCCCCGATCCTTCGGCTAATCCGGCCATTTCGTCTTTGTATTTTTTCGGAATGAAGGGTTCCATCGCGGCGTAGGCCTGCATAATTTTATCCTGTGTAATGCCCATGGCCGCCGTTACGGAATCCAACTTATTCACCAGGTACTGAATGGCATCTGATGCTTGCTGTCCGTACTCAACCCCCATTTCGTGGTAGGACCCCTTCAAATATAGGACCGTCACCGGATTGGGAGCCTGGCCCAAGGTTTCAGCCGGTGGAACGGACGGAACGGTTTTCTTCTTTTGGGAACACCCCATGAGCAGGGCAAAGATTACCGCCAGCAAAAGAATATGTCTGTAAATCTGTTTCATTGTACAGCCTCCTGTTTTTTTGTTTTTTGAAGAATTTTTATTTGAACCCCGGTGCAGGCTCGTCCGTTTAAAGCAGAACACGGTGTGTCCGGGACCGGCAACCAGCCGAGCACTCCGCAGGCATAAAGCCTGCGGCTACAGGTTTCGGGAGATAACAGCGCTTTTTAAGTTTTTTTCATGATTCGCAGACGTAAAGCCTGCGACTACAAGCTCGGCGGTCGGAGTTCTTTTTAGGGTTTTGGCATTCGTGCCGAAGCCCTTCTCCGGTTGTCGAGCGTCCGCTTCAGCGGACGAATCGAGACGATCCTGCAGGCAATTGCGGCTACGGTATTTGCAGGAAATGAAAGCACGAATCTTTTTCGGGTGTACCGACATCCCCGTGATGAAATTTTAGGACTGAACCACCGCATTAAATAACGATACGTAATCCTGAAAACGTTTGTCCTAATTTACACTTTTTTGAGAATAGAATCAAGCACGTTTTGAACTTTATTTCTCATTTTACGGAAATTTTTTTCAAAAGTTTTACAAAATTTGGGTTGTTATTTAGATTTTTTTTCGCTATTTTAGACATTTAAAATTTTGCGACATTTTAAAGAAACCAAAAAGGCTGATACTAAAATGACCCGTGAAGACGCCATTGTGCGACCGTTTCCGGTTACCTATCCTTCTCCCCAATATGCCAACCAGTTCATGTTTTTTGCCTGGGATATTTTCCTCAATACGGATCGCTGGGAAAAGCGAAAAGCCAGTCCGGGACCAACCATTGCCAAAATTATTCAGGCGGATTCGGCCCGTGAAGCGGCAAATGAATTTCAACGCTACAAAACCCTTCCCGATTTACTGCGACAGGAAAACAGACCACAATTTTTATTTGCGCAAAACCACTTTCCGGACAAAGGTGGATTCTCTCGGGATGAGGTCGTTGTTTTGCTGGATCTGAATCGTTTTGTCTCTCCGGACGAAACCTACCAACCCGGTTTCCACCGGATTTTCCCGTCGGAGGAAACCTTTGAAAAAAAAGCCATCAACCGGAAAAAGCTGCGCGAAGCCATTCTGGCCGACGTCGGGCAGGTGATGATGGTTTACAGTGATCCGGAAAATTTTTTAAATCAATTGTTCAAAAAAAATCTCAGTTCCGCCCACTCTCTGATTCGGAATTGCACCTACTACCCGGGCTATCGGTACGATCTGTTTGGGTTTTCGGAGCCAAAACTGCTGGCGACAATTCAGGACTATTTTCGGGACAAAATCTTTACGGTTGGCGATGGCAATCACCGTACCCGCGCCGCAAAAATGACGGCCCGGGAACTCCCCCACATTCCATCCGCCCGCTGGCTGATGGCTGCCCTGGTCAATCTCTACGATCCCGATTTCCGGATTGACCCCATTCACCGCTTAATTCGGCATCGATCCGACGATTTTCTGGAAAGCTTTTTCGATCGTATGACAGTCACTGCCTTTGACTCTTTTCACACCCTCTGGGAGGCTTTCCAGTCAAATGAAAACCTTTACGCCATCGCCGCCACAGAGGGCAGCAAATTCTATCTGCTGGAGCCCAAACCCGCTTTTCTGGACAGCATTAAAAAAACAACGAGCACTCCCGTGCCGGTCCATGTGCTAAACCGTCTGTTACGGTCCCACGAAATAACCCGGGAGCATCCCGATCTGGACACGGAAATCGAGCCCGAGGATGCCTGGCGATCGGCGCGGGACGAAAACGGAACGGTTGCTTTTTTCCTCAAGCCCATTCCGCGCCCTGTTCTGGAAGAGGCCTTTAGTCACCACCTGATTTTTCCGGAGAAGGCCTTCTCGATTGTGGGAAAGGTTCCGGCCGGCGGCCCCATGTGGCTCTTTGGCGATCAGCCGGAAATTTGACCGATTAAAAGGGAAGGCAGTGATTTTTCCGAACTGCCTCGGCTCGGTGAAAATCTTTATCCGCGAATTTCTTGAATTTTCAGGAACAAATTGCATCCAACTCCACTATTGAAAATAAAACGAGCATTCCCGCGACCCCTGTAAAAAAAGAAACATACCCAAACGTTCCCCTTTGAAAAAAATCATCCATTTGGAAACGACAACAATTTCAACTTGACTTTTTCATTGAAGTTATGTAAAATAGACCATCCAAGGAAATTTCATGCATGGCCGTGAATTTTATTAAAAGGAGA
>JAADHR010000223.1 GCA_013151735.1 Calditrichota bacterium
ATGGAGAGAGCGGATTTCGAATAAAAGGGTGAAATGCTTAATTTGCGCATCGGTCAGTTCGTAGTATTTCGCAAGAGCTTCCTGTATCCGGGTAAAAAGTGTGGCGTCGGAAATATTTTTTTGTTTCCAAAAATCAAGATCGGCGGAAAAGCGTTTCATTTCATGACAGAGTCGAAGCATGGTGCCGCCGCCAAAGATCAGGGCAGGCAAAATTCTGGCGCTTTGTAACCTTTCCAGAACCTCCATTTCAAAAACTTCATGCTTTTCAAGAAGGGTCATAGTGCCTCAATAATTCTTTTGTTTTCGGAGGAAAGGATTTGACGAACTGATCAAGCTTTTGCCGGTCCAATTTGTCAAAATCGATAGCCGCCATATCCAGACGATATCGTCCGTTCGACATCAGGTAAAGCGCATCCAACAAGGCTTTTTCTGGCTCGGCTATGAAGAAGCCGCGCATTCTGACAAACCCAAAGTAGAGGTTGCGCTTGATCTTTACGTATCTGAAAAATGTTTCTTGAATTTCAACTTGCTGACTTCTCTTAATCGCAATGGATTCGATAAAATCCTGTTGCATCTGCGTGCTAATTTGATAATAATCAAGCGCCGTAAGCAAAGAAATATAGGAGGGGACCTGAATCAGGTTCGCTAATACAAATTTTTGCTCCTGAGGCATGTTAGCCCAGTTTTCTGGCAAGACGTAAAGATTGCGTTTGATGCGAATGAGCAATCGGCCCTTTACGTAACGCGTGGCTGCCACCCTTGCAGAAGCGGGGGAGATCTTCAATGCTCGGGCAATGTCTTCATACCCAAAGTAAAGTTTTGGAATGGTTCTGAGCTGCAGTATTTTCATAAAATACACCTTATTAACAATTATGTTAATTAAATATATTTCAAAAAGACCAAGATTTCAACCATTTTGACTGCTATAAGAACAAAAAGGCCAAATTTGTGTAGGATTTGAGAAGCCACCAAGGTACAGATAATTGCCGCCTGCGAAACACACGAAAAAAGAAAAAAACAAAACGAAAAGCATACCGAGAAGGTGCTGGGGGCACCAAACCGGTCGTCGAGTAGTGCGGCACGGCCCCTGAGCCGAGTCGAAGGGGCGCACGTACCGAAACGATTTCATGGAAAAAGATTATACTACGGCCTTGGTACAATCCGCTGTTCCTTCGACAGGCTCAGGAACCATCCTTCGACAAGCTCGGGAACCGTCCTTCGACTGTGTTCGGGGATCGGACATACGTACCGAAGCTGCCACCGCTCCCTGAGCGGAGTCGAAGGGAGCGCACGACGAAGCAATCTCACAATTGCTTTCAATAAAAAATTGGATTTTATTCAACCCCGTTGGGGTTGTAAAAAAACTGTCGGACGATTAGTCCTACAAATGTTCAACACCTTCGTCGTTGTTTTTGTTGAGCCGCAAAATCTTGCGGCTCTACAGGGTGCAAACGCAAAAAACAGATTTTTCATTTCTAAAAATATTATCCAGAAAAATCAAATATTCCAGACAGGGTTAAACAAATATAGGGGTGATCTGTAGGGGCGATTCATGAATCGCCCTTACGATCTGCGAGGGCGCAGGGGAAATTCCAAATCACAATTATTCAATGACCAAAACGGAATAGTCTCTCAACAACGCCGGAGGCGTTGAACGTTTGTAGAAAACAGCAGGCAACGAATTCTCCCCAACCCCAGAAGGGGTTGAACCGTTCAATTGATTAGCCTTGCGAAGGTTTTTTAATATGCGATGTTTGTACTCAAACGTAAATATTATTCTCTAGCGGTGTAATATTGTGGAATCATAACCTTCGCAAGGTTGCTTTTTTATCAGGGTGATTCGTGAATCGCCCCCACACCAATCATTCGCGCATTCGCGGCTGGTCCTTTTACGATCAATTCAATTTAATGGAGGTATTTTTTTGAGGTGGCAGCGAAATCTGTTCATCCAAAAAGTTCTGAACCCAGTTCCGAATTTCATCCCGAACCGCCCTGAAAACGGCCAGAATGTCTTCGTCCGTTCCGGTCGCTTCTGCGGGATCGAGGAAACTGTGGTGGATGGTTTGCCCGGCACCCGGGAAAAAAGGGCACTCTTCTTTGGCTTTGTCACACACCGTGATGACAAAATCGAAGGGCTCACCGTAAAATTCCCGGATGGATTTTGACCGGTGGTGGGAAATATCGATTCCGGCCTCTGCCATGGCCCGAATGGCAAACGGGTTGACTGTTGTGGGATGTGTACCGGCGCTTTTAACCTCGACCTTTCCCTTTCCCAGTACCCTGAAAAACCCCTCCGCCATTTGGGAGCGGGCCGAATTTCCGGTACAAATCACTAAAATTTTCATTGGATTGAATCCTCGCAGATGTTGAGGAAAAAGAATCAAAGATATCTGGATTTCTGCTCCAAATTCCCTGCACTTCTAAGATGCCCAGGATTTTTCGGAACTTGAAGTAAATATAATCTATCGTGAGTGCGAATTCCAATGATAATGACTCGCAATAAAGAAATGATATTCGTTTTAAAAAGAGGTTCTACTGGAATTTTTATGGGAATTATTTTAGCGGTGTAACGTTTCATTTAACAGGTATTGGGTAGAATCCGTCCATTTCTGACCCTCCCTCCGGCCTCCTCCCTGAGATCAGGGAGGGGGAGTCAGGGGGTGGGTTCAAAAGGCAGGGTTCTATTTCCAAAAAAGAGTGTCTTTTCCACAAAAATTCCAGTAGAACCACATTTTTATTTCAAATTTTAAATCCGCCTTCGGCCGAGTGCTCCGTTTTCCGAAGGCGGAGCAATAAATAGAAAATTACACCTCCCGGATCATGGCCACCTCGTCGCAGCCCATGAATTTTTTGCAGTGCATGCAGTCCTTCCAGATTTTGGGAGGCAGGGTTTCTTTCGGGATTTTGTGGAAGCCCATTTTTTCGAAAAAATTTACCTGCCGGGTGAGTGCAAATATCTTGGGCAATTGAAGCTGTTGTGCCCGGTGAATAATATGGCGAATGAGCTGCTGACCCATTCCCAGTCCCCGCAGTTCTTCCTTAATCCCGACGGAGGCCACTTCCGCGAGGTCATTCCACATCACCTGCAGGGCCGCACAGCCCGTCACGGTACCGTCTCTCTCAACGACCGCGTAATTGCGAATATTCTGCTGGATAAAAACCAGCGATTTGGGCAGCATTTCTCCGTGGAGAGCGTAGTAGTTAATGATCTCCCAGATTCCCCTGGCGTCGGCCAGTGTGGCATCCCGGACAACCAAATCCTGTGCTGCCGGATGGGAGGTTTCGGTTTGGTTCAGCTCCCGGACGCAGAGGTTCTGCGGGTTCACCGCGATTTTGAATTCCGTAACCGTTTCAATCAATTCGAGAACAGTGCTTCGCTCAGAGTTCTCGATCGTGCAAAAGCCAAAGTCCTTTAGCATATCATTTAAAGGCGCATCGGTTACGATTTTTTGAATACCAACTCGTTTGGCCGTATCGATTTGAAAATGAATAAAATCCCGGAATTTTTTGGTTTTGATTACCTCATCTTCCAGACCAAACAGGTGAAGCCAGGCATATTTGGCATTCAAAATTCGCAAAACGCCAATCACGGGAGCGTACCCGTTGGGAGTCGTCAGCGTAAAATCGGGGATGCGAGCGTAGAAGTCCAAGCCACTTCTGAAGGGGTCGGTCTGCTGCTGAACGTATTGATTGACAAATGGCAAAAGATATTGAATGTCGTTCATGGTCGCCTGGCGAATCATGGGTACTAAACTCCTTTCGTTTTAAAAATGTGATTCAAAATTGAAATAGCCTCATCCACCTGCTCTTTCTCAATAATGAGCGGGGGAAGGAATCGAAGAACATTGCTGCCCGCACGGGCCACTAAAAGCTTGTTTTCAAAGGCATCCTGTACCAAATCCAGAACGGGACTGTCCACTTCCAGCCCCTTCATCAATCCCATGCCCTTGACCCGCGTGATAAAGGGATAGGTTGACGTTAGTGCCTGCAGTTGCTCATCAAAATAACCGGCGATGGCATTTACGTGGCTGAGGAATGCATCGGAACTCAAGAAGGCAAATGTCTGTTTTGCCACGTGTGCAATAAAGGGGTTTCCGCCAAAGGTGGAGCCGTGGTCGCCCGCGTGAATCACATCTGCAAATTCGGGTTTCACCAGTGCCGCACTAATGGGAAAACCGGCACCCAGCGCCTTGGCCGTGGTCAAAATGTCCGGCTCGATTCCGTAATGTTGATAGGCGTAAAGTTTCCCGGATCGTGAAACGCCGCACTGGATTTCGTCGAAAATCAGGGCAACGTTGGCCTGCCGGGTTTTGTCCCGTAATGCGGACAGAAATTCCGGCGTGGCGGGCGTAATACCGCCTTCGCCCTGAATGGGCTCCACGATGGCACAGCAGAAGTCTGTAAAATCAATGGAATCCAAAGCCGCAGGATCATTAAAAGGGAGAAAAACCACACCCGCGATCAGCGGTTCAAAGGGTTCCCGATATTTGGCCGTGTAGGTAGCCGACACAGCACCCATTGTTCGGCCGTGGAACGAGTGCTCAAATGCCAAAATCTTTGTGCGTGCCGGTTGAAACTGCTTGCCCCACTTGCGGGAAATTTTCAAAGCCGTCTCAACGGCTTCGGAACCGCTGTTCACAAAAAATACGCGGCTTTCAAAGGTTTTGGACACCAGGAGTTCGGCCAGTTCAATTTGAGCCTGGGTAAAATAGAGATTCGATGTGTGAATCACCTTTTTTGCCGCCGCTTCAATTCCATCTTGAATAATCGGATGATTGTACCCCAGGGCGTTTACACCAATTCCTGCGATAAAATCCAGATAACGGGTGCCGTCCAGATCAAACAGATAGGCTCCTTCGCCGTGATCGAACACCACGGGGGGGCGTTTGTACGTATTGAGCAAAAACCGATCGGCTTTTTCGATCCAATCCTGCATGGTCAATCCTTTCCCAATTTTGTAAACTCAATCTTTTTTTGTTCCAGTAGATTTTCCAGCGTGCGGGCACCCTGCCAGGTCGAAATTAAAATCGTTTCCACGCCGGTGTTCAGGGTTTGAAATCCTTTTTCCAGTTTGGGAATCATTCCCGAGTGAATATCGCCAGTAGCGATTCCTTCCCGAAGCGTCTCAGGAGTGAGTTTCAGGACTGTTTTTCCATTCAAGAAAATCCCCGGCACATCTGACAAGAAAATCAGGGTATTCGCTTTGAGATGGGCCGCCAAGGCGTACGCAGCGGAATCGGCATTTACATTGAGCGCATTTCCTTCGGCGTCGGCAGCAACCGGTGAAATCACCGGAAGGATGTCCGTTTGCCAGAGCGCAAAAAGAATGTCCGGTTGAACCGCCGTAACGTCGCCGACGCGGTTGTTGGCCGGATCGTCCGGGTGCAAGGGCTTTGCCTGAAGCAGGCCGGCATCGGTTCCGCTAATGCCAGCGGTCGGAATACCAAGAGCCGTTAATTTTCGGGCCAGATATTTATTGACCTGACCGGAAAGCGCCATTTCCACGAGATCGATGGAGGTGTCGTTTGTGACACGCAGTCCGTCGATGAAGGAACTTTCCTTCCCGAAAGCGTCAAACAGTTTTGAAATCATCGGTCCGCCGCCGTGAAGAATGGCGATGTTCCACTGCCGGAGATTTTTAACGGACTCTGCCAGTTCGCTTAAAACATTCGTTTTACTTAAAAGGCTTCCGCCGATTTTTAGGATAAGTTCGGGCATTAGGATTTCCTTAAAACAACCCCGTTGTTTCATCTAAGTTAAATAAAATATTCATATTTTGAACCGCCTGACCGGAGGCACCTTTTAAGAGATTGTCAAATGAATTGACCACAATCAGCACGTCCGTTTCACGGTCGTAAACCGCTCCGATGAAGCACAGATTGGTTCCGGCGGCCATCCGAATGGCGGGCAGTCGATCCTCTAAAATCCGAACAAAGGGTTCGCCGTGGTAAAACTCCCTTAAAATTTGCAGGATGTTTTTTTGATCTTTGACTGCCGGGCGGTCGATGTAAATGGTTTCCAGAATACCGCGGGTGAGCGGAACCAGCTGCGGAACAAACACGACGGGAATGCTCCTGTGCCCTGCGGCCTGCAGTTCCTGTTCGATTTCACCGATGTGCCGGTGCGTGTGCCCCGCGTTGTAGGGGGTAAGATTTTCATTCGCCTCCACAAAATGCGTGGGTTGCGACAGCTTTTTCCCCGCGCCGGAAACGCCGGATTTGGCATCGATGAAAATTTTGTCCGGCTGAATGGCTCCGGCCTTTATAAGGGGAATGAGGCTAAGCAGTGCACCCGTCGGATAGCAGCCGGGATTGGCCACGAGATCGGCGCCAGCAATTTGTTCCCGGTAGATTTCCGAAAGCCCGTACACCGCCTCTTTGAGATTTCGCGCATCTTGATGCGGCAGGTGGTACCAGTCTTCGTAAACCTCCGGTGAGCGAAGTCGGTAGTCACCGCTTAAATCAACAACTTTGGCTCCTGAAGCCAGGATACCCGGCGCCCATTTCTGGGATTCACCGTGGGGCGTACACAAAAATACGACATCGGCTGATGGGAAAAGGGCGGCGTCCGGCGGCACGAAATCCTGTGAAAAATGGGCCGGGAGATCCGGAAAATAGTCTGACACACGCGTGCCGGTTTCGCTTTCGGACGTGATAAAGGCCACGTCCACGTTCGGGTGACGCAGCAATAATTTGAGCAATTCATGGGCGGTGTAGCCGGTTCCGCCGACAATTCCCACGTGTATTTTAGTCATTTTGGTTTTTTTGTTCCTCAGTCTTGTGATTCAACAGCTTTTTTGCTTCCCGGAGAGCGGCATCCACGGCCTGCGGACCGGTTCCTCCCGGAAGGTTCCGTCGTTCCAGACTGTGCCCGATCGTGAGCCAATCGAAAACATCCTTTTCAAACAGGGGGGAATAGGAGCGAAAATCCTCCAGTGAAAGATCCGTGAGATTTTTCCCGCTTTCCACACAGTTGTGCACAAGGGTTCCAATCACGCGATGGGCCTCCCGAAACGGCAGCCCCTTTTCCGTCAGGTAATCTGCCAAATCCGTTGCCAGCGTGAACGGGTGGACAACGCTGCGCATGGCCTCGGCGTTAAAAACAGCCGTTTTCAGGAGTCCCCGGAAAATACGGAGAGTCGGGAGCGCGTTGTCCAGAATGCCAAACAGGTGGATTTTGTCCTCCTGAAGATCACGGTTGTACGTCAGGGGCAGCCCTTTTTCCAGAGACAGCAGGGCGGTAAAGTGACCGATGTTTGTGGCGGCCTTTCCACGAATGAGTTCCAGGGAATCGGGATTTTTCTTCTGCGGCATCATGCTGCTGCCGGTGGAGTAGGCATCGGACAGGGTCAGAAATCCGAATTCCCGGGTACTCCACAGAATGAAATCTTCGGCGTAACGGCTGAGTGTAACGCTGAGCTGCGTCAGGATTCCCGCGAATTCCGTCATGACATCCCGGTGGCTGACGGCATCCAGGCTGTTGGCGCTGATTTTCCCGAAACCCAGTTCCCGGGCCAGAAACCGGCGGTCCAGCGGGAAGGCCGAACCGGCCAGTGCCCCGCTTCCCAGAGGCAGCACATCCAGACGAGCCAAATTTTCCGACAGCCGCTCAGCGGTTCGCTGGAGCGCCCAGAAGATCGAAAGCAGGTAATGCGACAGGAGAATCGGTTGCGCCTGCTGAAGGTGAGTGAGTCCCGGAAGAACAGTCGTCCGGTGATTTTCAGCCCGGGTTACAACGACCTCTTGAAGCTGCCGAATCCACTTTCCGGCCTCCTGATTTTTTTCTTTCAGATACAAAAACACGTCGGTCATCACCTGATCATTTCGGCTGCGGCCGGTGTGAATTTTG
>JAADHR010000224.1:0-3025 GCA_013151735.1 Calditrichota bacterium
TTTGTTGGGCAGCGAGAGTAAGAAAAAGGATGTACTAATCTATTTATCTCCGGAAAAGTTGCTGTACAAACCCGTTATGCCCAAAATTATCAAATCAAAATTGGGTAGAAGCTATTTTTCGGTGACAATTGATTCCATTCATGCCCCAAGCCCCTTTTGGTGGGAGGCTTATCTTGTTCCGAAAAATGAAATTGCGGGAGGTCAAAAAACAACCGACTGGATTCCTGTTGACAAGGGCTATGTGGAAGCGAATTATTCAAACTGGCACAAAAAGCTTAAATGGCAATCCTCGGGACCGTTAAACCTGAAATGGCAGGCAGATAACCCCTATATGTTGGTCATTAAGCTTCGCATGAAGTTAGCCGGGATTGAGAATCTATTCGTAAAACCCATTCAATTCCAATCCAAAAAGAAAGCCGTGCAAACTTACCGAATGATCCTAATGCAACATGTTTTTGCCTCTGCCGCATCGGAATCCCGTTTTTTGGAAGCCAGAGTGAGGGATATTTTGCAGGACATTCTTCAATTGCACCCCCAAAAGATTGAAAACGCGTACATTACGGGACATGCTTGTGAAATTGGCAAAGATGACTATAATAAGAAGCTTTCTTTGCTTCGGGCACAACATACCTACGACGTATTAACACGGCAACTTAACATATTAATCAGCCTGGGACAGAATGCAGAGGAAGCCAAACGCATCAAATCGGCTTTTAAAAATCATGTAATTGGTTTTGGTTTTTGGGTTCCCTACCAATTTGAACCCAAGCTACTCATGCCCGGAATGAAAGAGCCAGCCAATATTGTGCGGGAATTGAATCAATATCCGTTGCAGCGCGTTCGAAATCGACGGACGGAAATTCAATTAACAATTACGTATTAAGTTAAAGCAACAAGGATCCCATTATCGAAGATTCCCTGTCGCTTTTCTTTTTCACTTTCTCCTTGCATCTCCTCCAATTATTTCTTATTCTATTAGCTGAATCAAGCAAGGAGTAGCAGGTGCGCAGAGGCGAGGAAATTACCCTTCATATTGAGGATGTGGCGTATGGCGGGTTGGGCGTGGCCCGGGTCGAGGGACTGGTGGTATTTGTGGAAAAGGGGCTTCCCGGGCAAACCGTGCGGGCCCGCGTGCTCAAAAAAAAATCCGATTACCTGACGGCACGCATCCTCGACGTGCTGGAGCCTGCGACTTACGAAATCCCCCCGAAGTGCTCTCACTTTGGTGTGTGCGGTGGGTGCAAGTGGCAAAACGTCGCTTATGAAAAGCAATTGGCTTTTAAACAACACATTGTGCAGGACAGTCTCCAGCGCCTCGGAGGATTTTACGACATTACCATACAGCCTACGTTACCCTCACCCGATGTGTTTTTCTATCGCAATAAAATGGAATTTACCTTTTCCGACCGGCGCTGGCTTCTCTCTAATCAGGAACAGGAGGAAAAGCCTAAGGACTTTGCCCTGGGACTTCATGTGCCGCGCCGTTACGATAAAATTGTGGACATCGACGCCTGCTTTCTGCAATCGCCGGAAAGCAATGTACTTCTCAATCTTGTGAAAGACTTTGCCCGGGAATCCGGGTTGAAGCCCTGGAGCACCGCCGACCACGCCGGTTTCTGGCGGCATCTCGTGATTCGCGAAGGGAAACACACCGGGCAGCGGATGGTCAATGTGGTGACGTCTGAAAAGAACGAAGCGGTCATGACCCAATTGGCGGAAAAAATCCGTGCCAGCGGGGTCCCGGTTTCAAGCATGGTGAACAACATCAATCGCTCCAAGGGGAGCACCGCATTTGGCGAGGAGGAATGGACGGTTTGGGGGGAGCCGGTGATTCGTGAAAAATTGGGCGACTACGAGTTCGAAATTTCCGCCAATTCCTTTTTTCAAACCAACACCCGGCAGGCCGAACGGCTGTACGACACAGTCATTCGTTTAGCGAATTTCTCAGGCGAGGAGATGGTTTACGATCTTTACAGCGGTACCGGCACTATTTCCATTGCCATTTCGCAACGGGTGCGGCAGGTGCTGGGAATCGAGGTGATTGAAGCGGCCGTGCAAGATGCCCGCCGCAACAAGGCGCTCAATCGGGTGGAAAATGTGGAGTTTGTTCTGGGTGACGTGAAGGATGAAATGAAGCGCGTGGAAACGCTGGTGGATGTTGTGGGACGTCCGGATGTACTGATCATCGATCCGCCCCGGGCCGGCCTTCACCCGAAAAGCGTGCAGGCCATTCAGAATATGATGCCCGAAAAGATTGTGTACGTATCCTGCAATCCCACCACACTGGCACGCGACCTGGCGGAGTGGAAAAACAATTACACGCTGCAGCAGGTCCAACCGGTGGACATGTTCCCGCATACGTACCACATTGAAACCGTGGCGTTGCTGGAAAGGGTTGAATAGCCGTGCGGAAACTCACGTTTGAGGAAATTAAGTCTGCCCGCCCCACGTTGGAGGAGATTGAGCGGGAAGGACGATTTCCCATCTCGGCGGTCGCAGAGAATATCCGCAGCCTGTTCAATGTGGGGTCGATTTTCCGAACCTCGGATGCGGTTCGCGTGAAAAAGCTTTATCTTACCGGGTTCACCGGACAGCCTCCCCGAAATGAAATCTCAAAAACGGCGCTGGGAGCAGAGCAGTCGGTTCCCTGGGAGTACCGTCGAAATACGCCGGAGCTTCTTCAACGTTTAAAATCAGAAGGCCAATCCCTTGTGGTTCTGGAACATACGGACGCCAGCCGCGATTTTCGACGGGTCGAGTATTCGTTTCCTCTGGTTTTGGTGGTCGGTAACGAGGTAGAGGGAGTCTCTGATGAGGTAGTTGGTTTGGCTGATCTGGCCATTGAAATTCCCATGTTCGGCGTCAAACAGTCGCTGAATGTGTCTGTCGCATACGGCATTGCGGTGTACGAGATTTTACATCAATATCTGGAAAAATTTCAGTTGTGAGTACTTTCGAGTGAACGTTTATTTAGCCTGAATCATTCATTAGCCACAAAGTCACGAAAAAAAAGATAAGTAAATAT
>JAADHR010000224.1:3055-3392 GCA_013151735.1 Calditrichota bacterium
ATCATAGGCAAAATGAACCAAATTTCAAATAATTTAATGATTTTAATCTCTATCGTTGCGAGTTTGATCTAAAAGCTGGTTTAATAATGAATTATAATAAATCTAAAAAATTGATTTTTTTGATATTCTGACAATCTATTTTTTAGCACCTAAGTAAAATTCCCCTCTAAAAAGAGGGATGATCCGTCGGCCAGCCGGCGGACGGATCGGGGTGTGTTACCTATTTGTAGGATAAGTTTTATAATAACACACCCCTAAATCCCCTCTTGATAGAGGGGACTTCCCTCGTCGCTAAGTTTAACCATTTCCGGTTAACGTGGGTGCAACGGGTTAACGT
>JAADHR010000225.1 GCA_013151735.1 Calditrichota bacterium
AGACCACCTTTCGCCTGAGGCGAGGGTCTATTTTCAGAAGTACGGGAGTCTGGCCGAGGGCGTGTGGATGTTTGGCTCGGATCGGCACGACCCGCGCGACGTGAAAAACGAGGATTTTGTGGGGAACACGCCGGAGCAATTTCGGGCACTGTACGCCAATTCGCTGATGTTGTCCCGCCGCTACAACTGGATTTACGGCCGCGACGGATTTTCCGAGCGGGGACAAAAAGCGTACAAGGGAGAGCAAGATTTGTCAATCTTTCGGAAAATCGTGCAGGAAAAACAGATCGTGACCAACCCGAAGTACGTGAAACTGGCCCGTTCCATTCGGAATCTCACCGGCGAGGACGTGTCCCGGGCGCTGGGGCTGGGCGTGGACTACCGGTTGGACGGTCCCCGCGACGATGTGTTGGCGGGAATTTTCCCGCTGAAGCGCCTCCGACAGGCGCACCGCCAGGCGCTTTCCAACCGACTGAAGGAATTGGGCGAAAAGGAATTCTGGGGGCATTTTCAGAATTTCCGGAAAATTTTCCAAACGCAGAAAACCTGGCTGCTCATCGGGCCGTTTGACAACACCGACAATCGTGGATTTCGCACGGTATTTCCACCGGAGCGGGAATTGAATCTCACCCAATTCTACCGCGGCAAAACACAGCCGATTCACTGGTTCGCCTACGCGGACTGGACATCGCGCGGATCGGTGGATCTGACCCGGATTTTTCGTCCCAAAAACAATGTGTGTGCCTACGCGTTCAGCGAAATCATTTCCCCGGTGCGTCAGAAAGTCCAGATGCGCCTGGGCACCAACGACGCCTGTGTGCTGTGGGTAAACGGGAAAAAGATTTTCACCCAACCCAAACCGGGACGGGCTATTCTGGACAAGGACATTGTGCCGGTCCAAAAGGGGGCCAACCGAATTCTGCTGAAGGTCTGCCAGGGCGGCGCCGGCTGGGGATTCTATTTTCGCATCACGGACGCACAGGGCCACCCGATTTCAAATTGTACCGTTCATCTTCCGGAGGAAAAATGATGCGGACACAGCCACAGAATTTTCTCGCAAAAAGAACCGCCGGCCTGATATTGGGTTTGGCATTGGTTTTGGCGGGATGTGCCCAGTCGCCTTCTTTTTCACGCCGCGGCTGGACAATTCAGGTTAACGCCAAAAAGCAGGAAATCACCATTCGCCAGAGAGACCTGGGCGTGGTGCTGGAAGCGGGAAAACTTTTTTTGAAGAAAGAAGGGCTCCTGACGGCATTGACCCAGTGGGACGTGTCCACAAAAGACAACCAGGAACTTACGATTGTAACGCACGAGCCGGAAAAAACGACTTGGTATTTTCTAATTACAGCCGCCGGAGTGAATATTGAGTGCAAAGATCCCGCGGCCGTTTTTTCGGGATGGGCTCCAGCGGACGGTGGGCGCATTCCGGCGCGGGTTAAAAGTCAGGATAACGGAATTATTTTCACCTCCCTGGGATTGGTTTCAGCCCGGGGCATCACCCGGCTGTTTGACCGCCTGACGGACATTCTGATTCGTTTTCCGGACGCGAGCAGGTTCGTGCGGGATGCGGCTCACCCGGAGAAGATGCGGGTCACCTTTCCCCTGCTGCCCTACCGCGGACCCCGCGGGGGAAAATGGATCAACCGAAGGGGCCAGCGTCAATTCCCGGATGCGGAAATCAGCCTGGTTCGCGATTATTACGAGAAAGTTGTGGGGCTCAAACACTACGTTCCCTACTGGCCGCAGTTTCCGCACGCGCACCCCTTTCGGCGGGCGGCCACGGGCTGGCTGTCCTGGTACTGCTACTACATGCCCGCCAATGAAGAGGACATGGTGGTGGAAACCGACGCTCTGGCCGAAAAGCTCAAGTCCTACGGCCTGGAATACGTCCAACTGGATGCGGCGTTTACGGGGGGCCCCGAGGCCAATTGGCTGGAGTGGAACAAGCAGAAGTTCCCCCACGGCGGCAAATGGCTGATGCGCTACATTCAAAACAAAGGGTTGCGGCCCGGTCTCTGGGTAAATGCAATGGGGGCCAATTACGCCCACCCGGCATTTGGCAGGCAATTCCCCAACGGCCGGTACCCCGAAAACTGGTTTTTGCACGATCGGTACGGGAATTTGATTCGCGCCTGCTGCACGGCGGACACCACCGTGGTGCGGCTGGATTACTCCAATCCCGCCGTGCTGGAAAAGCACCTGAAACCGCTGTTCAAAACCCTGGTGGATGACTGGGGTGTGGCATATTTGAAGGATGCGGGACACGCGCGGTGGTGCTTCACGTTCGAGGCGAACCGGGCGTGGGCGTTCAATCCTGCACTGGAAGGGTGCGACCTCTACTGGAATGCCCAGCAAGTCATTCGCCGAATCATGGGGCCCAGCAACTGGATCTTAGGCTGCGATGCCCAGGGTGGCGCGGCCGATTACTCCCGGGGATTCGGCCTGTTTGACAGCGCGTTCAACACCACCCACGATGTGTACGACCGCTGGAAAGAAACCAAACGCCGGTTGGGTGCCCTGTTCAGTGCGAATTATTTGAATGACATCGTGCTGTACAACGACCCCGATGCCCTGATGGTGCGTCCGCCCCTGACGCTGGACGAGGCGCTTACGAATGTGACGGCCACGGCCCTGACCGGTCAGGCGTTCATCATCAGCGATTTTATTGCTCAACCCTCACCGGCGCGCGTGGCCGATTTGCAGCAGCACACCCGCTGGGGGCGGGAATTCCCCGATTTGATCAAAAAACTAAGCGGCCGGCGCCTTACACTCTACCGAAAAACCATGCCGGCACTGAACATCACACCGATGGATTTGTTTCCCTTTCGGGCGAAAGCCGAATTTGGCCCCCTGCCGGAAGGGTACCCGGCTACGAAAAATTACCCGCGCGGTTTGGATTTGAAGGTAAATGCCGCTTCCGGCGTGTACGACGTGCTGGCTCTGTTCAACTGGTCGGATACGGACACCCTGCACGGCGTTGATTTTCTTGCGGATTTGGGTTTGGATTCCACACAAACCTACCGGATTTTCGATTACTGGAACCAGATGCTACTCGGCACCTTTCAAAAGCACGTTCAGGCAGAGGTGCCTCTTCACGGAGTGCGCGTGCTGGTCATTCGAAAGGCGGAAAACCGGCCGCAGCTTTTGGCCACGTCCCGTCACATTTCGGCGGGAGCGTTTAGCATTCAGAAAATGGCGTGGGATGAAGCGACCCAAACCTTACTGGGTATTTCACAGACCGTTCCGGGAGACGCGTACACCCTGTTTCTGTACGTTCCCCCGAAATTTCGTGTAACAAGAGCTATGGCCGGAAACACATGGGCAGCCGTACACCGAACGTCAAGCGGACTGGTGCAGATGACTTTTCAAGGAAAACAAAAACCGGTGGCGTGGAAAATCACCTTTCAGAAGGAGGGGGCGTAATGGCCAAAGGCGAGACCTTCCCGAGCGAAGCCTACCGGACGTTCGATCCGGAAACCGGCGTGGAAATCTGGCAGCTTACCAGCGGTCCGACGGTGAACACGAATTTGTACACCCACGTGAATTGCTTCACGCGGGATTCCAAAACATTGCTTTTTCAGAGTTTTCCGCAGTACACACGCGGCGCCACACCCCAAATTTTTCGGGTGGACGTGGATGGCAAGGTACTCACGCAATTAACGGATGCGGTTGGAATTGGCGGAATTGTGCTGGCGAAAACGGAGCCGGTTGTGTATTTTTTACGGGGAAACGAATTGGTGCGGGAAGCGATTTTCTCGCTGGAAGAAACGGTTGTGGCCGATGTGGATGAGGTGGCGTCCGCTGAAACCGCTCTGGGAAGCCTCGCCCCGGACGACCGCCTGTACGCAGCAGACGTGCGGCTAAAGGACGGGCGATTCGGGATTATGACGGTCAAACTGCCGGAGGGGAAGGTCCGGGTACACGAAATGGAGGCGGTGACCCACCACGTACAGATCAATCCGGCGGACGGACACACGCTGCTTTTTCAGTATTTCAACCCCGATCCCCACATGCTCTGGCTGATGGACGCTGACGGAATGAACCTGCGGCCGCTAAAAATCCT